>JAQBZA010000032.1 GCA_027622795.1 Planctomycetota bacterium
ATCTTGGCGAACCGCTCGAACCGCCGCCGACCTCGCCCGCTCGCGGGCCGCCCATCCGTCGGGCGAGGGTTGCGGAAGTGCCATTGACCGGGCTATCCTTCGACGGACCCCGTGGCTGTGGTGTTCATGCCTGCCGGGTCGCAGACCTTGTTGTGCCACCGACGGTCTCAGCCGCGGGCAACATCGTGGGGCCTTCCTGAGTTGATCATTTCCAGCGGAGCGACGTGAGCCCGGTGAGGTCACGGACGTAGACCTCGTCACCCACGACCGCAAGGTGGGCCCAGCTTTCTTCGGCGGCTACTTTCGCCTCACCGATGAGTTCATAGCGTTCGGGATTGGCACGAATGAGGCGCAGGTCTCCCGTTTCATCGAGGGCCAGCATCCGATCGGCCTGGGCGATCAGGCTCCAGTAGCGGCCGAAGGGGGTGGTAATCCAGGATTCCTTGCCGGTGGCCAGATCAAGGCAGGCAAACCGCTGGTTGCGCAGGTGAACGTAGGCATGACCGTCAATTACGATCGGCGAGGACATGTAGCCCTGAATCTTGTTTCGCCATACCTGTTCGACCGGTTCCTCAGTTCTGTTCAGGTCGATCGCGAAGAGCCACGATCCGCCACCGTAGCTGGTGGTGAACACCCGCCCGCCGGAGACGGTGGGGGTGACGATGTTCATGCCGCGAAACGCCTCCACCGGTGTTTTCCACAGGACAGTGCCATTTTCCGGGTCAACTCCGGCAAGGAGTTCACGAGTCTGGACAAGAATCTGCGGCACGCCTCCGAGGACCGTCGGATAGGGTGAAGAAAAGGCACTCCCCCACATCCCCCCACCGTCCTCAAGCACCCGCCAGACGATATTCCCGGTCGCCTTCTCCAGTTTCACGAACCCGGCGGCAGCCTGGACGAAAACGTAATCGCCAACGACGAGCGGACTGGAGACGAAACCAAAGGCCGGTAGCGGACTTTTCACAGCCTCGACAAAGTTCACTCGCCACACTTCCCGGCCCGTCGCTAGATCAAGGCACACGAGGACATCCCGCATTCCCGCCACATAGACACGGTCACCATCAATGCAGGGTGTGGCTCGGATCCAGGACCCGTTTGAAGCGGCAAAAAAGGGCACCTTCATCGCGCCTTCCCAGGAGGCCTGCCAAAGTTCGCGGCCCGTCATCCGATCAAGAGCGCGCACATGTTCCGTCTTTTTGTCACGTGTTTCAGTGACCAGGATGATGTTTCCGGCAAGCACGGGACCGGAATAACTGGGGCCGAGGGCGATCCGCCACCGTTCCTCAAGCCGCGTCTGATCGAGGCCATCGGGCCAGGGCTTCGCGGTGGCAGCGACGAAGCCGTCTCGACTGGGGCCGCGCCACTGATCCCAGAATTCATCTCCAACCGCAGCTTCACCGCCGAGAGAGACGATGCCAACCACCGACAGGAGACAGCGGATGAGGCGTTGTGAGGACTGGCGTCTCAAGGTGTCTTCAAGAGACTGGCCAGATAAGATTCGTCGCGTCATCATAAACCTTCCTGAGAAGTCGGTTTCAGAATTGGGTCGCCGGCGATCGGCACGCCCCGACTGGCTGGTCAGCAACGAAGATCGTACCGTGAAACGGGAAATCATGGGCGGAATTGATGAGGCAATGAATCGCAGGCAGCGGTTGCTCGCCAGACTCGGCATCATGATCCGTTGCGGCATCGTGAGCACAGCGGCGCTGCTGGCTTGGTACTGCGGTCGTGGTGTTTCGGCTGTGGAGCAACCCGCTGGCTCCTCTGCGCCGATCGAAATCCGCCTCGTTGACGAGGCCGGCTGGGGCGATGCCGCACCGGCAGACGTGCGGATGGTTTTGAAGTCGGTTGCCGATTCGCTCCTTCCGCTCGTCCCCGACGCGGCGCCCATCGTCCTCGATGTGCATGCCCGCGGTGGACCGATTGCCTTGTTCGAGAGGGCTCCTGACGGTGCGATTCGGGTGCATCTCAACACAGGCGGAAGACTCTGGTCTCAGTATGGTTATCAGTTTGCCCATGAGTTGTGCCATGTGTTGTGTCGCTTTGATCGGGATGACACCGGAAATCGATGGTTTGAGGAGGCAATGTGTGAGATGGCGAGCATGTTTGCCCTGCGGCGGATGGGAGAGGCGTGGCAGGAGCGTCCTCCGTATCCCAACTGGCGCGACTACGCCACGTCTCATTTTGCCTATGCGGCCAGGCTGATCGACGAGGCACAACTTCCGCGGGGGATGTCGTTTGCCGAGTGGTATGGCCGCTATCGGGATGAACTGGTCGCACGCCCCACGGATCGGAAAAACGCTGCGGTGGTGGCGGCGGCAATGTTGCCGCTGTTCGAAGATCAGCCCTCATGGCTTGGGGCGATCCATTGGCTCAATGCTTCTTCACCGCCTCAGCCACTGGCGTTCGAAGAGTATCTGGCTGAGTGGCGGTGCCAGGTCCCACCGCAGCGCACGGAAACCATCGATTGCATCGCGGTGTTATTCGGAGTCTCGCTTCCCGATCATCCGGCATCAAGATAGGTGTGTGCCCGGGCGTCGCTCGCGATCATGGCACAGCCGCGTTGACGCCAATGAATGCAAGAATGGCTTGCTGAACGTCGGGAGCATTGAACGCCGGTCCGCCGTGGCCGGCGCCGCGGAGCACCCGCAGTTCCGCCGGTACGCCGACCGCCTCAAGAGCCGCCCGCAATCGCTCTGACTGCCCCAACGGCACGAGCGGGTCCTGGTCGCCGTGAAGAATCAGAAACGGGGGGTCGTCTGCCGAGACATGCGTGATCGGGCTGGCGTTCTTGGCGAGCATTGCCTTCTCGGCGACCGGACCGCCGAGAAGGTCTGCGATCGCGTTGGATGCGAACTGCCCGCCGGGAGTGTCTGACACCATGGTGGGCAGATGGGCCGGCCCGAAGATATCGATCACGCCGCGGGGCCGAGGCCCGCTGCTGGTCGTCGTGCCGAGCCAAGCCGCCAGGTGACCGCCCGCCGATCCGCCGGCCACGATGATCCGTTGTGGGTCGAGTCCGTGGTCCGCGGCGTGGGTGACGAGCCAGTTGAAGGCTGCCTGGCAATCTTCCGCCTGAGCCGGCCATGTGGCGAGGTGGGTGAGCCGGTAGTTGATGCTTGCCACGGCCACTCCTTCACCGGCCAGCCACAGAAGTGGACACTGCTCCTTGCTGCCGTGTCGCCAGGCGCCACCATGGATCCAGAGCACGCACGGCACACCCGTCTCGGTCCGCTCCTGCGGCAGATAGAGATCGAGCAGGAGAGACAGCCGCTTCGGCACGCGCGGCTGTGAGTACTCGATGTCGGAGATCCGCTTGACTCCCGCCGGCACCGGCGGACGCACGTCGCCGACCGGACGCACACCACGGCCCTGCACGCCGGTGAGAGAGTCGCCGAGATCCTCGCGGGCCTTTGCAGCCATCCCTTCGAGCCGGGCGACGACGTCAGGATGGGCCGTGGCCACGTTCCGCGTCTCGCCCGGATCGACGGCGAGATTGTAGAGCGACAGCGGCAGTGACTCGACCCGATACCCGTGGCGGCTGGCGATGCCGCGCACCCCGGAGAGGGCCATCGACTCCGGTTTCATGCGGCCAAAATTCGACGGCTTGCCGTCGCGTCCCGGTTCTGCCGCCACCGTGAGGTAATCGTGCGGCAAGTGGAGCTTCCAGTCACCCTCACGGATCGCCTGCAGTTCAGTGCCGGAATAATAGAGATACACGGTGCGTCCGTGGCTATCGGGCTCACCAAAGAGGAGCGGCCGCACATCGATGCCGTCGGAGCGGCGATCGACCGGCTCAGCGCCGGCAAGGGCCGCGACCGTCGTGCAGAGGTCGAGCGTGCTCACGATCTCGTCAACGGTGCGACCCGCCGGCACCGTGCTCGGCCAGCGGGCGATGCAGGGCACTCGCATCCCCCCTTCGAAAGTCGTCAGCTTTCCCTCGCGGAGCATCCCTGCCGAGCCGGCGTGCTCACCGTAGGAAAGAAATGGGCCATTATCCGAGAGGAAGACAACGAGCGTGCGGTCATCGATGCCGTGGGTCTTCAGGGCCTTGAGAATCGTGCCGACGGAGGCGTCGAGTTCCTGGACCACATCGGCATAGAGACCGCTGCCACTTTTTCCGCGCCACTCGGCCGACGCGAAGATCGGCACATGCGGCATGACGTGCGGCAGGTAGAGAAAAAATGGCCGCTCCCGATTCCGGGCGATGAAGTTTACTGCTCGCTCGGTGAACCGCCGCGTGAAGAGCCCCTGATCGGGATCAGTTTCGACAACCTCGGCACCGTCATACAGCGGCAGCGGTGGCATCGTTGGCACGGTGGGGTGAAGCGGGCCATTGTCGTTGGAATATGGGATCCCAAAAAAATTGTCGAAGCCTCGCCGCGTGGGCCAAAACGGTGGATGGAGGCCGAGATGCCACTTGCCATAGCAGGCCGTCGCATAGCCACGTCGCTTCAGTTGCTCCGAGAGCAGCCGCTCCGCCGGGGCGATGCCGGTGGGGCTGGTGTGGTTGAGGGCGCCGGCCATGCCGATGCGGTTGGGATAGCAGCCGGTGAGCAACGCCGCACGGCTGGCCGTGCAGACCGATTGGCCGACATAAAAATTGGTGAAGAGCGTGCCCTCGGCGGCCATCTGATCAAGGTTGGGTGTGCGGATTTTCGTGTCGCCATAACAGCCGACGTCGCCGAAGCCGAGATCATCCGCCATGATGATCACCACATTGGGTGGTCGGTCATCGACCGGAGCTGGCGTCGCTGCAGCCGCGTTGGCCCGCGGTCGCTTCACAAGCGTGTAGGCAGCCCACGAGTGCAGAAGGGGTTGCCCCGCACGATCACGCACACCCACTGCGTCAAGTTCGTGCACGTGGAGTTCTCGGAGACCGTCAACGATTAGTCGTACGGAGAGACCGTCGGGCGATACCGTGGCCGACCGGATGGCAAGTGCCTGGCGGGCGACCTCGTCGCTGCCATACTGCGAATGGTAGAGGTAGGTGTGGCTCGCGAGCGTGTAGGACTCGGGTTTCGATGCCGTGGCGGAATCGACCGGCAGCGTGAAGATCAGCTCAAAGCCGTCGGGCTGAGCACGCATCTCGCGGATCTCAAAGGGCGTGCGGCCGGTCCACTCGAGCCGCTGCAGGCCGTAGGCCGCACCACCAAGGCTGCTCCAGCCGCGGTTGGTGAGCCCCGCGTAGACGCTGCCATCATGGGCCTGCGCGAGCCGCAATACCGCGGAGGCGAAGCCACTTCGGAACGGAAAGCAGGCCCCCTGCCACACCCCGTCGACGTCTTCGAGAAATACCCGCTGCACCGCCGCCTGTGTGAACTCACCGACAAAGAGTTGGCCGGCGAACGGGCCGAAGCGGCCGCCACTCGTATCGAGTAGCACGTCGGTGGCGCTCTGGCCAGCCTTGCGATAGGGAAACCACACCGCCGGTGGCGTGAGAAACGGCATTCGCTTCACGGCTTCGGGCCACGGCAGGCCCTCGACCACCGGGCCGGCCGCGGCCAGGGGCGAGCCGGGTAGTGATCGTGATGCGAGGCTTTCGGGGTGTCCGTAGAAGCCGCCGGGCCGCAGATGCACGAGGGCATTGGTGGCAATCCAGTTGCCCTGCTGGTCGGTGGCGAACATCGCTCCGGCGGCATTGCGGCCGAGGCCACTGGGGCTCCGCAGCCCGGCGCAAACCGGCATCAATTTGCCACCGCCGTTCGGCACTGTCAGCGCCCACCCGCGCCACGCTCCCTGGCGGTAGCCGAGCGTTGCGTCATGAATCGTGTGGCCAAGGTGTTCGTCCCTGAGGTTGAGTCCGGTGTTGAGCGTGAGCCAGAACGTGCCGTCGCCATCGGGCTTCGGGCCGTACGCGTATTCGTGGTAGTGGCCGGTTACACCCCATCCCTTGGCGGCGGTGGAGTAGTCGTCGGCCAACTCGTCACCGTCGGTGTCGGCGATCCGCGTCAACTCGCTGCGCTGTGCCGTCCAGAACGCGCCGTCACGCCATTCGAGGCCGAGTGGTTCGTGGAGACCGCTGGCGAAGCGGTGATAGTGCACGTCGGTCGGCGAGCCTTCACCGACGCCCGAGAGAAACCAGATCTCCCCCTTGCGGGTCGCCACGGCGAGGCGACCATCGGCGAGCTCCGTGATGCCGCTCACTTCGAGCATCAGGCCATCGGGGGGTGGCTTCCAGCCGGTGTCGCGGGAGTCGCGCACGGCCTCCGGCGCCATCACCGTCACGAGTTTGTAGTACGAGTTTTCCTCCTCGAGCGTCGCCGCCGGACTCGCCGTCACCAAATACCCGAACAGCCATCCGTTGGCGAGGAACGCTGCTCCGATCGTCCGCCATGTGGCCCCGCAGTCACTCACCATCGGTAACGCACCTCCAGCGTCGTGTCATCGGCCTCAAGCGGCACGACCCAGGCGTGGCGCGAGTCAACGGACACCGTCCGACCGCCGGCGCCGGTGTCGAGCGTGGCAGTGAGCGCCGTGTCGGGGGTCCCTGCGGTCACGCCACCGTCATCGTCGACGGTGGCATTGATCGCCGTTCCGGTCAACACCTGGAAAACCAGACCGCTCGGCAGATTCTCTACCGCTGTCGGCCGCCGCACCGTGAGTCGGCGCACGAGTCCGCCGTTGGCGTCTCCTGCGGGCTCGAATCGATCCGTGATCTCCGCGGCGCCATCCGATGCATCGATCCGATAACGAAACATCGGCACGCTTGCGCGGTCGAGCATGTAGCCGAGAAACCGCGTGCGGCTTGCGGGAGGCGTATTGTCGTTGGCATGGAGCACCGTCACCGCAGGCACTGTGTCGATGACGATCCGGTCAGTGCCGAGCGGGTCGGCCGGTGGTGCGCTCTTGGCGAGTACCCACGTGCCGCGGGCATCGAGGAAACGGCCGCGCCACGCCTCGGCCAGTCGACAGGCTTCTGCATCGAAGGCAAGGTGGACACCCGCCGGAAAGCCGACAGCGATCGCGTGGGTGCCGGCTCGCGCCATGAATGTGCGCAGCAGGAGCGGCTGTGTCTCGGGTACGAGTTCGAAGTCTCCCGTCGCGGCCACGAGTTTGGTCGGCAGTGGCTCGAGCGCGGGGCGGTCAAGATACGCCCACAGGGCGGTGATCTGCTGCTCAGCAACGCCGCCGAGAATCGCTTGATTGACCGTGGCCCCAAAGAAGGCAGGCATCTTCGTGCCGGGGCGCATGGCCATCGGGTCGAGCAGGAGCCGTCGGAACCACTCTGGCTTCACCCGCTTTGTGACTCCGGCGAGGTTTACCCCTACCGTACCCGGCAGGGCCTTGTTGCCAAGCGGATGGCACTGGATGCAGCCGGCGTCGAGCAGCACCGCGCCGGCAGGTACGAGCGACGCGTGGTCGCCGGGTGGCGGAAATGCCGGGCCGAGATTCGTCGCGGCGGCTCCGGTCAGCTGATCGGCCTGCTTGAAGTCTTCGGGAAGGGCGGCTACGACGTCCTTCGGATAGATCGGCATCCGCGCTCGCATGAACGGTCGCAGCGTTACCGCCCCGGCCACGGCCTTGGCGAGCCAATCCTTCTGGAGCCGTGCCCCCACGCCGGTGAGCCGCGGCGGGAGCCGGCCTTCGTCACCGAGATCGACATGGTCGACCGTCTCGAAAAACCCACGGCGGTCGGTACCCACGCCGCCACGGTCGTCGCGCTCGTGGCAGGCAACACAGTTGAGCCTCAGGAGCGTCAGTTCAAGGTGAGAGAGTCGGGGCAGGCCGCTGCCTTCGCTGCTTTGGTGCTCCGTGGTCCCCTCATCGCGCAGCGAGTCGAGCGCCAACGTGATGGCAGTTCGTTGCGCGTCGGTGAGAGGATACCAAGGGCGGCCGGAGCGGTGTGTGTCGAGGGGAGCAATGCACGAGCCCGCTGCGTGTGGATCGACATCCGCCAGCGCGTGCGGCGGGGGCGTTGCGGAAGCGTCGGATTGCACATCGAGCCCGGTGTGGCAGGCCACACACCGCAGGCTGACGCACGCATCTTGCCCGCGTTGCACAAGCGGCTGATCAAGCGGCGTCGGCTCGTCAGCCGCGCCGGCTGGGGGCGTTCGCTGCAGAAGAAAGGCTGCGATGTCGGCGGCCTCGGCAGCCTTCAGCGGGATCGCCGGCATGCGGCCGGATGGCCGGGCATGCAGCGGCACCATCAGGAACTCCGTCAGCGCGCGTTGCGAATACTTCGCCCCCACATGGGCCAGCGGGAGCGACGGAAACGCCCGTTCCGGTAGTGAGATCCCCGCCTCGGCCAGTTCTTCTTGGTCGAGCATCGCCGTCGGATCGGCATCGGCGACGGCACGGCCCTCTTCGGGTGGATGGCAGGCCACGCAGCCGACGCGATGGTAGAGCACGGCTCCGGATGCCGGGTCGCCACGATCCCAGAAGGCCGGCGGCATTGGGTTAAGCCCGTTGGGCTTTGGCAGCGGCACCGGGGCGGTGCGTGTCGCCAGATAGGCAGCAAGCGCGTCACTCGCCGCAACCCGCTCGGCGGCAGGAAGCGCTGCCAAGGCATGCGGCATTGTCGTGCCTGGGGCAGCCGCGGCTGGTGCCACCAGAAAGTGCCGCAGCCAACCGGCTTTGACCCGCGTGCCGACCCCGGCGAGATCGGGGCCAGCTTTCGGAGTGAGTGCCACATCGCCCGAGATATGGCAGGCGGTGCAGCCGAGTTCGCCAATCAAAATCCGCCCGGCGTCGCGGGTGTCGAGGCGACCGGCAACGGCCGCCCTCTCACCGAACCGCTCGTATGCCGCGACGATCGGCGCCGCCTCGATTTCAACGCCTTGAGCGAAGTGGCCGATTGCCGTGAGCGCACAGGCGAACGCTGCGGCAATGAGCGAACCGCGGTGTTGACCAATGAAATCTGTCACCTGGGAAATCCGTCGCCTTACAAAATCCTCAGCGAGCGCTCCGAGAATACCACCCCGTGGCGGGAGGTGCACGACGGGCGATCATCAATTTTTCACATCAGTCTCACAGCGGACTCATGCAAGAGCCGTACGTTTCCCCTCGATAACCGGAACGTCGCTGGCAGTACCTCGGCGGGCCGTGCCAGCCCATTCCATCGTCGGGTTCCGTCGCTCAGCGTCCAAAAGGGGTTTTCCCGTGTCCTCTTTGACCATCGCTCCTCGTCGCCCTGTCGGTTTTACGTTGGTCGAACTGCTTGTCGTGATCGCAATCATCGGAGTGCTGATCGGTCTACTCCTACCAGCTGTGCAGGCTGCTCGTGAGTCGGCCCGCCGCTCAAGTTGCACCAACAATCTGAAGCAAATCGGTTTGGCCCTCCACAGTTTTCATGACGCGAAGAACTATCTTGTCCGAGGGGCGTCTGATGGTCCGGGGCGCACTTGCTGCAACGCCTCGACGCGGCAGGGATGGGCATGGAGTTATCATCTCCTGCCCTTCATGGAGGAGGCGCAGGTGCACGACCTGACCGATTCCCAGGTCTCCACGACCGCCATCCAGGGCTACTTCTGCCCCAGCCGTCGGGCACCGGGCCTGTACGGCTCCAGTGTGAAGATCGACTATGCCGGCAGCGGCGGCACGACGAGCCCAGGAAGCACGGCCAACGCCCGCTCCGATGGCTACATGGATCGCACACTTGTTGATCCTGCAGCGGCCGCTCTGGCGTCGGGACCGGCTCCGGAGAATAAGCGGCGACTCGCGGAACTCCGCGACGGCCTTGTCCCACACGATCGCAGTCGGTGAAAAATCGCTTCACGAAAATCGCTGGGGAAACACCGGTGGGGACAACGAGTCGTGGCAAAATGCCGGCTGGGATCAGGATGTGATCCGCGACGGCCATCGCGACTGGGCGGGGAATCTTGGTGGCCTTCTGCCTGACAAAAAGCACCCTGATTCGAGCAGCCATTGGTCGAACATGTTCGGCTCGTCTCACCCATCAGGTGTGGTGTTTGTGTTCGCCGACGGTGCGGTGCGAAGCATCTCATACGACGTCGCCCCGATTCAGTTTGAGCGGGCCGCGAACATCAGTGACGGCGAATCACTCAACCTCGACAACTGACCGCTGCTCGACCAGGGGTGTGTGCACTGCTCGTCCGTTCCCATTCCCGCGCGCCGTTTTCCGTTCCTCAACTCAAGGAGTCTCCCGATGTTGCGAGTCTGTCCGCGCTGGGTCATTGTTTCGCTTGTGGCGATTTGTTGTGGCTGCATCGGTTGTTCAAAGTCGGAAACGAATCGTGGTGGCGCGGTGACAGCCGACATGGAACGGGCCATCGAAGCCGAGCAGAAGAGTGCCGAAGAGGCGGAAATGGCCCGGCAGAAGGCGGGGGAAAACTGAGCGCATCGCAGTGCGTGGCAGCCGGTGCATCATGTGAGAATGCCGTGCACCACGCGGGCTGGTTCCACTCCGGTAAGTCGGATATTGAGCCCTTGCGAACGGATGGAGAGCCGCTCGTGGTCAAGACCGAGCTGGTGCAAGAACGTGGCGTGGATGTCACGGACATGGGTCGGCTCGGCGATCGGGCCAAAGCCAAACTCGTCGGTTTCGCCGTAGGTCAGCCCCGGCCGGAAGCCACCACCGGCAAACCACATCGTGAAGGCGTCGATGTGGTGGTTGCGACCGGTGCTCTCCCGGTTTTCACCCATCGGCGTGCGGCCAAACTCACCCCCCCCAGATAACGATCGTGTCATCCAGCAGCCCCCGCCGCTCAAGGTCGATCACGAGGCCTGCAGAGGCCTGGTCGATCTCGCGACAGACCTGCGGCAGGTGCTTCTCGAGGTTTTCCGTTGGGCCTCCGTGGTGATCCCACTTGGTGTGGTAGAGTTGCACGAATCGCACGCCCCGCTCCACGAGCCGCCGAGCGAGCAGGCAATTTCGGGCGTACGTCGACTCACCAACGTTTTGAATGCCATACAGGTTGAGGGTCTCTGTCGTCTCCCCGGAGATATCGGTCAATTCCGGAGCGCTTGACTGCATTCGAAAGGCCATCTCGTAGCCCGCGATGCGGGTGGCGATCTCAGCGTCGCCGGTGGCTGCAAGCCGCTGTTCGTTGAGGGTGCGGACGGCGTCGACGACGCGGCGCTGGCTGGCGGTCTCAATGCCGTCGGCGGTGGATAGATTGAGAATCGGGTCTCCAGCGCTGCGGAAGGGCACGCCTTGGTAGGCGCTCGGGAGCCCCCCGCTTCCCCACAGGATGGAACCGCCGCGCGGGCCGCGGGGGCCGCTCTGGAGGATGACGAAACCGGGAAGCTCTGTCGATTCGCTGCCCAGACCATATGTGACCCACGACCCCATACTGGGCCTGCCGAACTGCCCCGTGCCCGTGTTCATGAACAGCTTTGCCGGGGCATGGTTGAAGAGATCAGCCGCACACGTCTTCACGAAACAAAGTTTGTCGACCACGCCCGCGGTATGAGGCAAAAGGTCACTCACCCAGGCCCCACATGCGCCGTGCTGAGCGAAGGTTCGCTTTGATGCCAGCAGATTGAAGCCGTTGCTCGAATCCATGAAGCCGAAACGTTTTCCGGCGGTCAGGCTTTCCGGGATTCGTTGACCGTTGAAGGCGGCGAGTTGAGGCTTGTGGTCGAAGAGGTCGAGTTGGGATGGGCCGCCTCGGGGGCGTTGCAGACCAGAGATTTTTCAACGCTTGTGGGGAGGTGGTGACGGCACGGCACTTATTCTCGGGTGATCGTCTCATCGAGATTCAGCAGCACGCGAGCCACTTCGAAGGGGTCGAGCGCGGCGAGGCCATGGGCCATCTCCACAGCGGCCCGGTCATTGACCATCGCGAGGGCCTGGAGCGGCGTGTTGCTGCGGGGGCGACGAGTGCATGCCGTGATGCCTTGGGGGGGCATCAAAGACCGACAGCGCTGGGGGAGGCGTGGCCCGGTACACGAACGTATAGATGCCACGGCGATGGCGGTCATCTCCTTGGCTGGTTTTCCATTCGCGTTTGACCTGATTGAGGGCGGTGGCGCCGTCGGGGATGGGTGGAAAGACCGGTGGTCCACCTACTTTCGGTACCAACAGACCGCTTGCGGTCAGTGCGACATTCCGAACAATCTCGGCATCGAGCCGCAAACGTCGTTGCCTTGATACGAGCCGATTATCGGGATCCCTGTCGCGGAGGGTCGAGGCCTCGACAGACGATTGGCGATACGTCCGGGAGGTCACCATCAGCCGGTGCAGCTCCTTCAGGCTCCAGCCGCGGCGGACGACCTCAACCGCCAGCCAATCAAGGAGTTCCGGATGCGATGGTGGCATGCCCATCACGCCAAAATCGTCATCCGTCGCGACGAGCCCGCGGCCGAAGAGCCGCTGCCAGATGCGGTTCACCAGCACCCGCGCCGTGAGAGGATTATGCGGCGCGACAAGCCAGCGGGCAAGGTCGAGTCGATTCGGAGTGGTGGTCGACGACCGGAGAGGTGGCAGGATTGACGGAGTGCCCGGCACGACCTCGTCGGCCGGCCGAGTGAAGTCCCCCTGCACAAAGACCGTAGTGGTTCGTGGCTTGACGCGCTCGCGGAGAATAAGCGACGTCGTGGCGGGTTTGGGCGTGTTGTCTGAGGATGTCGTAGGGGGCGGCACGGCTTCGGGAAATGGCAGGGCGTCACCGGGGAGAGCCAAGTGCGGCTCATCCTGGTTGTTGAAAAAGGCAAAGAACCGGTAGTAGTCGCGCTGGCTGATGGGATCAAACTTGTAGTCATGGCACTGGGCACAGCCGATCGACAGCCCCAGCCAGACCACACCAGTTGTGGCCACACGATCGAAGATGCTGTCAATGCGAAACTGCTCTTTGTCGATCCCTCCTTCCTGATTGATTGGGGTGTTGCGGTGGAAGCCATTGGCCAACTGCTGCGAGAGCGCTGCATCGGGCAGAAGGTCACCGGCAAGTTGTTCCACTGTGAACTGATCAAACGGCATGTCGGCATTGAAGGCAGCGATCACCCAATCCCGCCACGCCCAGATTTCTCGCGGCCCATCGATCGAGTAGCCGTTGCTGTCGGCATACCGCGCCATATCGAGCCACCAGCGGGCGAGTCGTTCACCGTAGTGGGGGCTGGCAAGCAGTTGAGCGACGGCCGTGTCATAGGCTAAATTCGGGTCAACCGAGTAGCTTTCGAGGAAGTCATCGATCTCATCGAGTGTTGGCGGCAGGCCCGTTAGGTCGAGGTGCAACCGGCGGAGGAGAGTCTCGGGGGCGGCATCGGGCGAGAACGTGAGCCCCGCCGCGGCCAGACCCTGACCAATGAAGTGGTCGATCGGGTGGCAGGCACTCGTCGGCGGGAGCGGAGCGTTGACTGCCGGGAGCGCGAACGTCCAGTGCTGATCGTAGGTGGCACCACCGGCAATCCAATCCCGCAGCACCTGCCGTTGTTGTGGCGAGAGCGAGTGCCCCGAAGTGGGAGGTGGCATCACGAGATCAGGATCATCACTCTCGATCCGCACAATGATCTCGCTGGCGGCGGGGTTGCCCGGCACGATCGCAGTAGCGCCGGATGCCAATGGTGTGATGGCGCCATCGAAACCATCGAGTCGCAGTCCGGCCTCGCGCGTGCCCTCGTCAAACCCATGACATGCCAGGCAGTTGGCTGCCAGAATCGGTTGCACATCGCGGGAGAAGTCAATCTCTTCAGCGTCGAGTGAGGTGGATCCTGAGGCAGTGAACCTCACCACGAGCAGGCTGACGGCGAGAAGGATCGTTTTGTTCACGGGTCGCGGGCTCCGATTCCCTCGAAACCCAAGCATACCCCCCGCAAGACTTCTCGCGGCGCTGCTCTCATGCGGTCAGAAAACGGCTCCATTCGCTCGTACCGCCTGCGTTCAGTTGAGCCCTTCGATTGTGCGGGCGTTCCTCTACTTGTGCGATCGGGGCACGGCCCCAGGTGCCGCCTGCCCAGCACCCATTTGCGGAAGTGTCCCGTGCCGGGGTATCATCATCCCACCATCAGGGGAGGCGTGAAGAGCCGACAAGCAGGGCAATTGTCCTTTGCAAGTGGCCGGCTTTACGCGGCTTGCCTATGAAATCTCCTAGCCGTCGCCAAACATTGTCCGGCGTAGGCAACTTCTTTCCATTCCATCGAAACAGGTGAAGCGATGATTGAGGGCCTCTCTTTGTTGGCATCGTCGATGCCGGATCTGTCAGTTTTCCAATACAACGCGGTCGACAACATCTTTTCGATGACAGTCGCCACGATGGGGGCGGCAGCCCTCTTTCTGTATATGTCTCGGGCGCATGTCGATCCGGAGTACCGCCCGGCCCTGCTGGTATCGGGCATCGTGGTATCGATCGCCTGCTACCACTACTTCATGATTCGCCACAGCTGGCACGACGCCTACGCGTTGGTGGACGGTGGATATAAGGGCCCCGGCGCCGCGTTTAATGACTTCTACCGGTATGCCGACTGGATTCTGACCGTGCCGCTGTTGATGGTCGAGCTCGTCGCGGTACTGCGACTGCCGGCTGCCAAGGCGACGAGCCTGCTGACCCGACTGGTGATTGCGGCGGCCGCGATGATCGCGCTCGGATATCCGGGCGAGGTGATCGCCGATCCGGCCCGGTGGACCGAGCGGGTCGTCTGGGGTGGCCTGTCGTCGATTCCCTTCTTCTACATTCTGTATGTCCTCTGGACGGAACTGACCAACTCACTCGACAGCCAGCCGCCGGCGGCGCGCAAGTTGCTCGAGATCGCTCGTTTGGTCATTTTGATCACATGGGCTGTCTATCCGATTGCCTATGCACTTGGCGGCACGCCCGATGCGTTGGCGGCGAAGGCTGGCACGGCCGATGCTGCCAGTGGAATCGTTGGTGCCAATGGCGTCGTCGGTCTCCAGATTGGCTATGCAATTGCCGACATGACAGCGAAGGCCGGCTTTGGCGTGCTGATCTACCTGATCGCCAAGGCGAAGAGCACCAAGTCGGGCGAGGCTGCGTACGCCGCCTGATCGATGTGAACCTCCGCGGAAGAAAAAGTGATGTCATGCACGCGGCCTCGGTAATCATGCTCTGTTGGGCGATGATCGGGGCCGCGTGCTTTTTTTCTTCAGGCTCGGTCG
>JAQBZA010000033.1 GCA_027622795.1 Planctomycetota bacterium
CTTGCACCGATGCTTCTTGGCGGGGCGGCGCTGGTGGCCGTGCCCGTGGTGCTGCACATGATGATGCGGCAGAAGCCGGTGAAGCGGGAGTTTCCGGCACTGCGGTTTTTGCAGGCGCGGGTGCTCGCCAATCGGCGGCGGCTGCGGCTCAACCATCTCCTGTTGCTGCTTGCCCGGATGGCGGCGCTGGCGGTGTTGGCCCTGGCGATGGCCCGCCCTGTGCTGCGGAACGCCGGCTGGCTGGCTGATGCCGAGGGGCCGGTGGCCGCTGTGCTCGTCTTCGACACCGCGCCCCGCATGGAGCTGCGTGAGGCCAATCGCACCCGGCTCGAGCAGGCAGTGGAGCTGGCCCGAAAACTATTCGACAAGCTGCCGCCAACCAGCACGGTGGCGATCCTCGATACCGCCGGTAATCCGGTCGCATTTTCGCCTACGATGGCAGCCGCGGCGGCGCGGGTCGACCGCCTCACCACGGCGACACCGGCCACGACCCTGGCCACGGCTGTGTCGGAGGGCCTGCGGCTGCTGGAGACGTCGGACCTCGCCCGCCGCGAGCTCTATGTGTTTACCGACTGCTCCCGTGGGGCCATGGCTTCGATGTCGCCGCCGGGTGAGGGAGACGTGCCGGCCGACACGAGCCTGCTGTGGATCGATGTCGGGGCGCAGGCGGCGACCAACTGCGGGATCGATTCCCTTGATCTTTCCACCGATCGGCTGTCGGCCGGAACACCGCTGGTGGTCACGGCGGCTACCACCCGGCGCGGGCCGGCGATTACGCGGGGCGTGGCCGTCGAGATGCTCGGTGCCGACGGTCGCTATGTCCGCCGTGCCGAAAAGCCGGTGGCCTGGAAGCCTGATGCGATCGGGGAAGTGAGCTTCGAGATTACCGGCCTCGCGCCGGGAACCCAGCAGGGGCGGGTGGTGATCGTCGGTAGTGACGACCTTCCCGCCGACGACGTCCGCATGTTTACGGTCGATGTCGGAGCCCCATCGCGGGTGCTGGTGGCGGCGGCCGCTCCGGCTGATCGCGCGGGCCTCTTCGTGGCCCAGGCGATCGCGCCGGCGGTGCTCCAAAAGGCCGGCCGGGCGCGGTTCGATGCCCAGCTTGTCGATGCCGAGAAGCTCGACGCCGCGGCATGGGATGGATATGACGCGATCGAACTGGTCGATCCGCCCCCGCTGGCCGAGCGGACCTGGGAGCAGCTGCGGGAGTGGGTCGCGACCGGTCATGGCCTCGTGGTCTGGCTCGGGCCCCGGGCCGGGACGCCGGAACGATTCAACACCGAGGCGGGCCGGCAGCTGCTTGGTGGCGGGCTCGTGCGGGTCTGGCGAACGCCTGGCGACGCCAACTATCTCGCTCCCACGGCGCTCGATCATCCGCTGCTGGCCGCTTTCCGCCGTGTCGGCGACGCCGTGCCGTGGCAGGATTTTCCCGTCGAGCGGCACTGGGAGTTTGCCCCCAACGAACAGGAGCGGGCAGCCACCACGATCGTTGCCTATCGCAATGGACTGCCGGCCATCCTCGAGCATCGCGTCGGTGAGGGAACGGTACTTGTGGTCACCACCCCCGTCTCGCAGCCAGCCGACGATCCTGACGCGTGGAACATGCTGGCGACAGGCTTCGAGCCCTGGCCGTTTGTGATTCTCGCCAACGAGATGCTGCTGCACGCGATCGACAATGCCGACGACCGCAATATCACCGCCGGTGAGACGGCCGTCGTCCACGTCGCCCGCGGCGACATCAACAGCGTGTTTGTGCGAACACCGGCCGGCGATGAGGTGCCCGTGGCCGTCGATCCGCGGCGGGGCACGGTGACGGTGACCGATACCCGCGTGACAGGAAACTACGTGCTCCGCTCCGGAGGCGAGGTGGGGGGCTTCGCCAAGGGGTTTAGTGCGAATCTCCCCGCAGCCGCGACTGACTTCGTCCGCCTCGATCCGGAGCCGCTTGCAGCGGTGCTTGGGCCGGGCCACCGCCTGGCCCGCACCGAAGCCGATCTGGTGCGGGACGTGGCGCTGGGACGAATCGGTGCCGAGCTCTTCGGCTGGCTGATTCTCGTGGCCGCGTTTGCCATGGCGGTCGACTGGATGCTTGCCAATCGGTTCTACGCCCCGCTTGCTGATCAGGCTGCCACACCGCCGCCGCTCCCGGTCGAAGAGACCGTGCTGGAAGGGGTGCCGACATGAATGCCGCGGCGCTTGCCGATGCCGGAGGCTGCCTGCTGGCGATTGCAACAGTGGAAGATCTCACGATTCAGTTCGACCCAGTCGGATCATGGACGCTGGTCGGCGTGGTCGCCGCCGCCCTGGCAGTGGTGCTGTTTCTTGTCGGGCCCGATCGCAGCCGCGTATCACAGGGGCGGGTCGCCGCGCTTGTGCTCCTGCGGCTGGGGGCCTTCCTCGCACTGGTGGCCTGCATGCTCCGGCCGACGCTGGTCGCCACGAGCAAGGCCCAGCGGGAGGCCACGCTCCTGATCCTCGCCGATGCCTCTCAAAGCATGTCGGTGGCCGATGGGCCGAATGGCCGCACCCGGTGGGAGGAACTCGCAGCCGCGGTCGCGGCCCTGCGGCCTGACCTTGCCGAGCTCGAAGCTGAGCAATCGGTCGGCGTGGCCGCCTGGCGATTCAATCGTGAGGCCCGGCCGGTCGCGGCCGTTGGTGGCGATCCGCTGGACCTCGGCGGGTGGTCTGACGATGCGGCTGGCGAGGAGACAGCCATCGGTGCGGCGCTCGACGATGCCGTGCGGTCGTTGGCCGGCCGCACGTTGGCCGGGGTGATCGTGCTCAGCGACGGTGGGCAGCATGCCTATCCCCCGCGGGACATGCCGCCCCAGACGGCGGCCCGCAAACTCGGAGACGCCGGCGTGCCCCTGTGGAGCATCACGCTCGGCCAGCAACGCGGCGGCGGACAGGGTCGTGATGCGTCGATCGTCAACCTGTCGGTGGCGGAGACGGTGTATCTCAAGAATTCCTTGGAGGTGGCCGGCCGCGTGCGGCTCGACGGCCTGGCCGATCGCGAGGCGGTGGTCAGGCTCCTTGTGGAGGATGAGGCGGGCCGCATGGAGGAAGTCTCACGGACGAACGTGCGGGGCACCGGCGAATCGACCGAGCTGCCGGTGCGGCTGGCCTGGACTCCAACGAGCCTGGGTGAGCGGAAGCTCGTGCTCAGGGTGGAACCGGAGGAAGGCGAGGTGGTGACAAGCAACAACGAGCTCTCGACCTTCGTCGACGTGGTCGATGGCGGCCTGCGGGTACTCTATCTCGAAGGCGCCCTTCGCGTGGAGCAGCGTTTTCTGCGGCGGGTGCTGGCCGCCAGCCCCGATATGCAGGTGGAATTTCAATGGATCGATTCCACGAAGGCGGGCCGCAACGCCTGGCCGGTGGACCTGACTCGTGACCTGCAGAGTGAGTTCAATGTGATTCTGATCGGCGACCTCGACGCCGCCGCCATGCGGGCCGCCGATATCGAGACGATCGCCAAGCGGGTTGAGGAGGGGGCGGGCCTCGGCCTGCTGGGCGGCTTCCATGCCTTCGAGGCCGGGGGCTGGGGAAGCACGCCCCTCCAGCCGGCCCTCCCCTTCGAACCCGACCGCCTCGCGCGGCAGCCCTTCGATCAGCCGGTGCGAGAAGGCCTCCACATGAAAGGGCCGCTTCGCATGCTGCCCGACAAACGGTTTGGGGGCGTGTCGATCCTGCGGCTGGCCGATTCCGACGCCGAGTCGCGTGCGGCATGGGATCGTCTGCCGCCGCTGGCCGGAGCGAACGATCTCGGCCAGCTCGTGCCCGCGGCCAAGCCCCTGGCGACCACCGCCGATGGCCGGCCGCTCCTGGTGGCGCGGGAATATGGTGCCGGGCGGGTGCTCGCCTTCGCCGCCGACTCGACCTGGCAATGGGCGATGCAGGGTGCGATCGATCAGCATCGCCGGTTCTGGAGACAGATGGTGCTCTGGCTCGCCCGCCAGGATGATGCCGAGGAGGATTCCCTCTGGCTGCGACTTGCCCAGCGGCGGCTCTCGCCGGGCAGCACGCTGGAGTTTGATGCCGGCCTGACCAGGCCCGACGGCTCCGCCGTCACCGACGTCGCCCTCTCGGCGGAGGTGATCCCACCGAATGGTGCTGCCCGGCCGATCCGCATCGGCCGCCGAGGCGACACCTTTGCCGGCACGGTCAGCGACTTCACCGAGCCGGGTGACTGGCGGATGGTGGTGAAGGCCACCAAGCCGGATGGGAGCAGCGCCGAGCGATCCGCCCGCTTCACGATCTTTCGCCAGGACCTGGAGCTGGCCAATCCGCGGGCCAATCCGCTGCTCATGCGGCAGCTTGCCGAGGCCACGCCCGGTGGTGTGCGGACGCCTGAGGAGCTCGGCGACATCCTCGCAGAAATCCGCAGCCGGCCGGCCACGTTTGAGACGCTCGAGCAGTGGTCGTATACGCCATGGGACAAGTGGCCACTGTTTCTGCTGCTGGCAGGGTTTTTGTGTGGGGAATGGTTTTTACGGAAGCGATTCGGGCTTGTGTAGGTTTTGACGGCGCGTGAGTCGGCCGTCGGTTCGGGGCTGCCCACGCTCCGTCGCCGGACGTTCGCGGAGGGCATCGTGCCCTCCGCTCTCTCGGATGCAGACGGCGCTTCGCCATCCTGGCTGCGCTTGTCTGCATACGCCGGCTCCGTGGTACGGGCAACCCCTCGCTGGAGCGCCATACGTTGCCCGCCTGGAGGCCGAGGCCACGATGGCGAGGCTCGCGTGAAACTTGTCGCACTGCCGGCCCTCGTATTTGCTTCTGTTTACGGGTTTTGCCTAGCGACCTAAGATTCCCGATCGCTGGCATCGGCTTGTGATTGATGTCAGTTCCTGCAGAAAGTGACTCCCTTGCTCTCAGCCGCTGTTCTCCTTGCCGATGCCGCGCCGATTCGGTTGATTCACTGGCTCATCTTCGGGGCCGCGGTGGCCGTGTTGCTCGTGCTCGACCTGACGGTCTTTCATAAGCACTCCCACGAGCCAAGCCTCCGAGAAAGTGCCTTCTGGACCTGCTTCTGGTCGGCCCTGGCACTGTGCTTCAATGGCTTCGTGTGGTGGTGGCTGGGCAGCAAGGCGGCGCTCGAGTTTCTCACCGGCTACCTTGTCGAGTGGTCGTTGTCGATGGACAACGTCTTCGTGTTCGCCGTGGTCTTTGCCTACTTCGGCGTGCCGCTGAAGTATCAGTATCGGGTGCTTTTTTGGGGCATCCTCGGCGCGGTGATCATGCGGCTCACGTTCGTGCTGCTCGGGGCCGAACTCGTGGAGCGGTATAAGTGGGTGCTGTGGGTGTTCGGGGCATTTCTCGTCTATACGGGACTGAAGCTGGCCTTCAGCAAGGAGGAGCACGACCCCGGTGACAACCTGCTCATCAAGACAATCCGCCGCATCATTCCGGTCGCCTCGCATTCCGCCGGTGACCGGTTCTTCATCCGCGAGAACGGGCGGCTGATGGCGACGCCGCTGTTTCTCGTGCTGCTGGTCGTGGAGAGCACCGACGTGCTGTTTGCCGTGGACAGTGTGCCGGCGATCCTCGGCGTGGTGGAAAAGGGCACGCCCTACATGCGGTTCATCGCCTTCACGAGCAACGTCTTTGCCATCCTCGGCCTGCGGGCGCTCTATTTTCTGCTCGCCGGCGTGATGGATCTGTTTCGGTTTCTGAATTACGGCCTGTCGGCCGTGCTGGTCTTCGTGGGGTGCAAGATGATCGCCGAGGCGGCCCGGCATAACGAGTGGCTGGCCGGGCTCGGAGGCTGGGACGCCCACGCCAAGGGGCACCTCGTCCACCCGGCCGTGTCGCTCCTCGTGATCGTGACCCTGATCGGCACGAGCGTCGTCGCCTCGCTGATGTTCCCGGAGCGACGCGATGGTGCCGAAATCGCCGAGCATGGCGACCGCTCACCGCCGGCCTGAAACGATCTGGCGATACAGGTCTTCGTGCCGCGACGCCATCTGGTCGGCCAAGTAACGCTGCCGCACAAGGGCCCGGCCATGGGCCGCCATCCGCCGCCGTGACTCGACATCGTCGAGCAGGGCGATGATCACTCGGGCGAGGTCGGCGACATCGCCCGGCGTGTGCAGTCGGCCCGCCTGTTCGCGGTCGAGCAGTTCGGGAAACGCCCCATGGGCCGGGGCGACGACTGGCACGCCCGCGGCCAGCGCCTCGATCACCGGGATCCCCTTCGCTTCGGGAAACACCGTCGGCATCGCGAAGAGGTCGAGCGATCCGAAGAAGGCGAGCTTGCCGGGGCGATCGAGCTGGCCGAGCCAGGTCATGTGTTCGACCACGCCGACCGCATCGGCGGCGGCAAGACACTGCGCGATATAGCCCCGTTCGGCATCGACTACAGCGCCGGCGGCACGCAACTCCACGTCGTGCTTTTCGCGCACGAGCGGGAGCGCCCGGATGAGGAGATCGAGCCCTTTTTCCGGGCAGGCGCGGGCGAGCGATCCGATCACAAACCGCGGGCCGGCAGTGACTGTACGGGCTGCCGTCGGAAATCCTTCGGGATCGATGCCGTGCGGGATCACGGCAATCCGCTCCCGTGGTACGGCGAGATAGTCGGCCATGAAATCGGCAAAAAAACCGTTGAGCGCGACGAAGCGATCCACGTCGCGGGCCCGCTCGCGAAGGAGGTCGCGAATCTGCGAGTAGGCCGGTTCGGGAATCTGCTCGATGAAGATGTCTTCGCCCGACAGGCTGCACACGATGCCGGCCCCAGTCGCTTCGCGGATGCGGCGGGCCATGCCGAGCAGGAGGGCATTCGAGAGATGGACCACATCGGGCCGCAGTTCGCGGACCAGCAGTCGGCAGAGTTTGGCAATCTCCTTTCGTTGATGGCCTTGCTCGCCTTGGAGCGACGATGCCGTGAGCGGGCCGAGGTCGGCCGGCCGGGTCTCACCCGTGCGGCTCGACAGCCAGGCGAGTAGCCGCGGTGAGTCGAGCAGGTGATCGACAAACCAGGGCGTGTGGCGGAAGAGGGCGACATGCTCCTGCAGCCACACGTTGACGCCCCCCATCACGATCCGTGGCTCGGCGACGTTTTCCTCGTCGGTCGTCGTGGGCACGTAGGCCGGGAGCAGCAGGGCATCGCTGCCCCGGGCCCGCAAGGCCCGCACGAGCGTATTGTCGTGAAGACACGATCCGCAGAGCCTCCCCCCTGCTCCGGCCGTGATATGCACAATCCGCATCCGTCTGGCTCCATTGTTTTGTCGGATGGTTCGCGGGGCGAGGGGTTGCCCGTGCCACATCGCCGGACGTTCGCCTCGGACATCCTGTCCTCGGCTCACTCGGATGCAGACGCCGCTCCGCCATCCTGGCTGCGCTTGTCTGCATACGCCGGCTCCGCGGTATGGGCAACCCCTCGCTCAATTTCCACCGTGGTGGTCGAGGGAGACGAGCACGAGCGCGAGGTCGGCGGGGGTGATGCCGCTCACGCGGCCGGCTTGGGCGAGTGTGCGGGGGCGGATGCGCTCGAGTTTCTCACGGGCCTCGGCCCGCAGGTGACGCACAGCTGCGTAGTCGAAGCCCGCGGGGATGATCCGCTCGGCGAGCTGCTGCCGCTTCGCGATCCGCTCCCGCTCGACAGCAAGATAGCCCGCATAGCGGATGTCGGTCTCGATCTGGGTGGCGACGTCTCGCGACACGGCCGCGAGCTCGGGCCGGGCTGCCACAACGTGTTCCCAGCGGACCTCGGGCCGCTTCAGCCGATCGGCCAGCGACACCCCCTCGACCCGATGCCCGGCGAGAACGGCCAGTGTGGCGTCGATCGCGGCCAGCTTGGCCTCGAGCCGCGCGATTCGCTCCGGCTCGGCGAGACCCAGCCGCCTGGCCGTGGGGGTGAGCCGCCGGTCGGCGTTGTCATGCCGCAGGGCGAGCCGATGCTCGGCCCGGCTCGTGAACATGCGGTAGGGCTCGTCGACACCACGGGTGACGAGGTCGTCGATCAAGACGCCGATGTACGAGTCTTCCCGTTCGAGCACGAGTGGATCGCGGTCGGTGAGAGCGATCGCCGCGTTGGCTCCCGCCACGAGCCCCTGCGCCGCCGCCTCCTCGTAGCCGGTGGTGCCGTTGATCTGGCCGGCACAAAACAGGCCGCGAACCCGCTTGCTCTCGAGCGCCGGCGTGAGCTGGTCGGGGGGGCAGTAGTCGTATTCGACGGCGTAGCCATACCGCATGATCCGGGCCCGCTCGAGGCCCGGCACCAGCCGGATCATCGTGTCCTGCACGTCGCGGGGCAGGCTCGTCGAAATGCCGTTGACGTAGATCTCCCGAGTCCGCCGACCCTCGGGCTCGAGAAACAACTGGTGGCTTTCTTTGTCGGCAAACCGCACCACCTTGTCTTCGATGCTCGGGCAGTAGCGGGGCCCCCGCGACTCGATCTGGCCGGTATACATCGGCGCCCGATGGAGATTGGCTCGGATGAGGTCGTGGATCTCCGTCGTCGTGCGGGTAATCCAGCAGACCATCTGCTCCTGCCGAATCGCATCGGTGAGGAAGGAGAAGGGCTGCGGGGCGGCATCACCGGGCTGTTCGTCGAGCTGGGAAAAATCGATCGATGTGGCCGACAGACGGCAGGGGGTGCCGGTCTTGAACCGGTCGAGCGTGATGCCCGCGCGAACCAAGGCCCGGCTCACCCCCGATGTCGTTCCCTCCCCTGCCCTACCGCCGGCAGTCTGTGCCTCGCCGGTGTGCATCACCGCCTGCAGAAACGTGCCGGTGGTGAGCACGACCGATGCAGCCCTGTATTCGGCTTCGCCACGCACCCGTACGCCTGCCACCCGCCACGGCGCGGCACCGTGGCCGGGCGACGAAACGGGCTCCACGAGCAGGTCTTCGACGGTCTCCTGCCGGAGGTCGAGATGTGGCGTCTCCTCGACGATCCGCTTCACCTCCATCTGGTACAGCCGCTTGTCGGCCTGCGCGCGGGGGCCGTGCATCGCCGGGCCCTTGGAACGGTTGAGCACCCGAAACTGGATGCCGGTGGCATCGATTGCCCGGCCCATCACGCCGCCGAGGGCATCAACCTCGCGGACGAGCTGCGCCTTGCCGACGCCGCCAATCGCGGGATTGCAGCTCATCTGGCCGACGGTGTCGAGATTGGCCGTGAGCAGTGCGACTCGGCACCCGAGCCGGGCCGCGGCGCAGGCCGCCTCCACACCGGCATGGCCGGCGCCGACAACGACCACGTCATAGTCATACCGACAGATCATGCCACGAATTATAATCGGTGGACGACAGCGATGGGTTTGGTTGACGTGCCTGCTAGGGTCTCAAACCCCTCTGCGTTGCCCGATAGGGCTCTCCGAAACCATGGATGTGCCCATCCGTTGAAAGTAGAGCCATGACTATCCGCTGCGCGTTCACCCTGATCGGCACGGTCCTTGCGATCACATCGCAGGCGGTCGTGCCTGCCGCCGAGCCGGAAGGGTCAGTGCCGGGCCACGCGTGGGTCACGCCAGCGATCACGGCTCCCGGCGTGTCGTTCCACACCTTCGAGAGTTTCGCCGCCCAGCCGCAGGTCAGTTACCACATCTTCACGCCCACCGCCTATGACAGTGAACCGGCTCGACGCTTCCCCGTCGTGTACTGGCTGCACGGGTCGAGGGGCGGACTGCCGGGCATCCCGAGGGTCGCCGCCCATTTCCGCGCCGCCATCGAGGCCGGCACGACCCCCCCCTGCCTCGTCGTGTTCGTCAACGGCATGCCCAACGGCATGTACGTCGACTGGAAAGACGGTTCGGCGCCTGTGGAGACCGTCATCGTCAAGGAACTGGTGCCGCACATCGACGCGACCTATCGCACCATCGCCACCCGGGAAGGCAGGCTCCTCGACGGCTACAGCATGGGCGGCTACGGGGCGGCTCGGCTGGGGTTCCTCTACCCCGACCTGTTCCGTGCCGTTTCCATCATGGGTGGCGGGCCGCTGCAGGCCGATCTCCTCAACGATGCGCCGCGAGCAGGCCGACGACGGGCCGAGGAGGTGCTCGCACAGGTCTACGGGGGCGATCCGGAGTATTTCCGGCGAGTCAGTCCGCGGGCGCTGGCCGAGCAGCATGCGGAAGCCATCACGCGAGGCTCACTCATTCGCCTGGTATGTGGCGAAGAGGACGAAACGTTCGCCAACAATCGGGACTTCCACGAGCATCTCGAGCGATTGAGTATCCCCCACACGTGGACCGCACTGGCCGGCGTGGACCACAATCCGCTTCGGACCCTTCAGGCACTCGGTGACTCCAACTGGGCCTTCTACCGACAGGCATTCGGAGAACAGTCGGACGCCCGATCGCCAACGCGAAAGCCCGAGATCGACATCTCCTTCAAGGTCAACGCGCAGGAGCGCCGGGCGGTCGTGGTCAACGCCCCGACCGATGGGTCTCGGCGACCGGTTGTGATCGTGCTGCACGGGGGTATGGGGAGTGCCGAGGTCATGCGGGGCAACTCGGACTTTGACGAGGTCGCTCGTGCGCAGGAGGGGGGCATGAGCCGTAATCCGCTCGTGCGCCGCGGACAACAGGCACCCTTCAAGCCGCTGGACGAGGTTGTGAAGTTCTGGGTCGAGGTGAACACGTCGCAGGGCAAGGCCCAGGTTGAATCCCGAGGGACCGTCACCACGACCGTCTACGAGGCGACTCCCGACGGCGCGGCGACGGTGTTCGTCGTCGATGCGGCGGGTGGACACGGGTGGCCCGGATCGAAGCAGCGCCGCGAAGGCGCCGCTCCGATCGGGTCTTTCTCCGGTGCGGAAAGGGTCTGGCAGTTCTTCCAAGACAAGCGCCAAGAGGTACCCCAAGAGCCATGAGCCCGCGCTGTGCGACCTACGTGATCGGAGCGGTGCTCCTCGCCTCTTGCGGCGTCGTGCGCGTCCGGCAGGCCATGGGCCAGCAGTCAGTCGGAGGGCGGTTCGATCAGCTCGACCGCAACGGCGACGGCGGGGTGACGCCCGACGAGCTGCCGGCCGCCGAGTTCTTCAAGCGGCTCGACCTCGACGGCGACGGCGTGATCAGGAAGCCGGAGGCAGTCGAGGCCGTCCAGAAGGGGGCGCTGCGGGATCTGGTGAACCGGGAGCCGCCCTCGTCGTCGGGATCGCAGGCTCCCCCGGCGAGCGCCACGACTCCCGCTCCGGCGGAGCCGCCGGTCCGCGAGGGGCCGAAACCCGTGCGGCCGGGCGATCATGGAATCGGTCGCCGCATCGCCGATCTCACATTCACCGATCTGGCGGGAGTACAGCGATCAATGGCCGAGGTCACTGATGGTCGGATCGTGGTCTTTGCAATGACGAGCACCAGTTGCCCGCTGAGCCGGAAGTATCTGCCGCGGCTCGAGGAACTCGTCGCAGCGTCTGGCGAAGGAATTCCCTGGATCCTCGTCAACCCGGTAGCGACCGACAAGTCTGCCGACATGCAGGCCGCCGCTGCGGAGTTCACCGGACGGGTGGCCTATGTACACGATCCGCGCGGCGAACTCGCCGCATCGATCGGTGCGGTGAGCACGACCGATGTAGTCGTGCTTGCACCCGACCGAACGGTCGCCTATCACGGTGCGATCGACGATCAGTATGGCTTCGGCTACTCGCTCGACGCCCCGCGGAGGCGGTATCTCGCCGATGCGCTCGCGGCGATCCAGCGGGGCGAGGAGCCGCTGGTCGCGGCCACCGAGGCGCCGGGCTGCGTGCTCGACAGGCCTGCGAACGCCATCCCGGCCGCCGACGTGACTTACCATGGCCGGATTTCGCGGATCATCGACCGGCACTGCGTCGAGTGCCACCACGATGGCGGTGCGGGCCCCTTCCCTCTCGACACCTACGACGATCTCGTGGCCCATGCGGCGATGGTGCGGGAGGTGATCGACCGTGGCACGATGCCCCCGTGGTTCGCCGCCCCGACGCCGGCCGATCCCGAGACGGGCCTTGTCCACACGCCGTGGGCTAACGATCGTTCGCTCGCCGAGTCCGAGAAGCGGGATCTCCTGCGGTGGATCGGTGGGGGGCGGCCTGCGGGAAATCCCTCGGACGCGGCGGCCCCGAGACACTATCCCGATGGTTGGCAGATCGGCATGCCAGATGCCGTCTTCGAGTTCGCCGAGCCGGTGGCCGTGAAGGCCACTGGCGTGATGCCCTACCAGACCGTGATCGTGGAGACGCATCTGCCCGAGGACCGCTGGGTGAAAGCGATCGAAGTGCAGCCCGGCGATCGCAACGTGGTGCACCATGCGTTAATCCACATCGTCGGGGCCGAGGAACAGTCGGACAACGCGGAAAGAGTCGGCGACCGGTGGAGGGACGCCGCCGCCGAGGAACGGGGCGGATTCTGGGGCGAGTACGTGCCCGGGCAGAACACGCTCATCTACCCCGATGGCTTCGCGAAAAAGCTACCGAAGGGAGCGAGGCTGAAGTTCCAGATGCATTACACGCCAAACGGCACCGCTACAACTGACCGAACCCGTGTGGGTGTGATCTACGCGAAGAAGCCACCGAAGCACGAGGTCCGCGTCGCAGGGATCGTGAACACTCGGATCTCAATCCCACCGGACACCGCCGACCATCGCGAGGAGGCGTCACTCCGGCTCCCATTCGATGCCACGATCATGGGTTTCCTGCCCCACCTGCATGTGCGGGGCAAGGCCTGCAGATACGAACTCGTCCGCGGCAACGGTACCCGCTCAACGCTGCTCGACATTCCGCAGTACGACTTCAACTGGCAACTGCTCTACCGCCGGCATGAGCCGCTCGCACTCGATGCGGGCGACACGCTCGTGTTCACCGCCTGGTACGACAACAGTGCGGGCAACCCGGCGAACCCTGATCCGACGCAGACCGTCCGCTGGGGTCCGCAGACGTTTGACGAGATGCACTTGGGTTACGTCGAGTACTATGTGACGGGAATTACGGCTGGCGACCCGTTGCCCGGCTTCCGCCAAGGTCGCGCCGGTCGCCGCGGCGCTCTGCCGCGTCGAGAATCGGGACCATGAAAGGCGGTCGACGAAAAGTGGTCGACATGAGGCTCCCGATGTGTGGGACGTATCTCCTGACTGCGGTGCTGTCGGTGGTTGCCGGCTTGGCAGCCGCCTACGACCCGCTTTCCGTGCCCGGCGGGCAGGCTCAAGAATGGCGCGACCTTGACGTGATCGATAACGCACGGAACCGCACGATTCCGCTCCGACTCTTTCTGCCACGTGATGGAGGTACCGCCACCCGCTGCCCTGTCGTGCTTTTCAGCCATGGGCTTGGCGGATCACGAAAGGGGTGCGGCTACCTTGGCGATCACTGGTCGCAACGCGGCTATGCCGTGGTTTTTCTGCAGCATCCAGGGAGTGACGAATCGATCTGGCAGACGGTGCCACCGTCCGAACGCATGGCGGTGATGCGCGACGCGGCATCGCTGAAAAACTTCCGGGCACGGGTAGGAGACGTCGCCGCCGTCCTGGATCAGTTCGGGGTGTGGAACTCCACGCCTGGCCATCCCCTAGCCGACCGGCTCGACCTCGACCGCGTCGGCATGTCGGGGCACTCGTTTGGCGGGCAGACAACGCAGGCAGTGTCGGGGCAGTCGTTTCCATTGGTCGGCCGCCGCTTCACCGATCCGAGGATCAAGGCGGCGGTCATCATGAGCCCGGGTACGCCGCGGGGACGGCTTGACGACGGTGCCTCCTTCAGCGAAGTGGCTATTCCCTGGCTGCTGCTGACGGGAACGAAAGACAAGGCCCCCATTGGGGGCCAGAGCGTCGAATCCCGCCTGGCCGTCTTCCCTGCACTTCCGCCGGGGCAGTCGTACGAACTTGTCCTTCATGATGCCGAGCACTCGGCATTCACCGACCGGTCGCTGCCGGGTGATCAGGAACCGCGAAACCCGAATCATCATCGGGCGATCTTGGCGATCACGACGGCTTTCTGGGATGGATTTCTGCGGAAGGATGCCGCTGCCCGTGACTGGCTCGATGGCCCAGGTCCGCGCAGCGTGCTTGAAGTCGAGGACCGCTGGCAGCACAAGTAGGTCTTGTCGACGACCGTTCTCTTCGCCGGCTCTACCTCGTGCGAAACGCTGTCGGCAGTCGTTCGAGCAGATCGCGGGCGGTCATCGAGATTTCGCCGATCTCGGCGGCGGCGATGTCGCCGGCCCGACCGTGAATCCATGTCCCGAGGCGGGCCGCATCGAAGGCTGGCAAGCCCTGGGCAAGAAGGGCAGCGATCACACCGGTCAGCACGTCACCGGTACCGCCAGTGGCCATACCGGGATTACCAGTCTCATTGTGGGCCAGCCGCGGGCCGTTCGTGACGAGCGTGCCGGGGCCTTTGAGCACCACAATCGCATCGATCGCAGCTGCCATCTCCCTTGCCTTCGCTTCGAGCCAGGCCCGGTCGCTGGATTGAGATGATGGAGCGTCGGGGCCAAGCAGTCTCAGCATTTCGCCGGTATGCGGCGTGAGCACACGGGAACCGGCGTGATGAGCCCGCTCGGCTGGGGCCATCTGGGCGATCGCCCAGAGCGCATCGGCGTCGAAGACGGCCAGCTGCGGCAGATCCCGCCACAGGGCAGCCACGAGTGCCGCGACTGCCGCCGACCGGCCCATGCCCGGCCCGATCGCGACCACCGTTGCGGCGGCAAGCCGTTCCTCGAGGAGCGGCCCGGCAGCGGCAGCGAACGTGCCGTCGGGGCCGCTCGGAAGTCCGCGGGTCATCAGGCACGGATCAAAGCCGGCGGTGATCGTCGCCACCACGTCCGGCACGAGCACCTCAACCAGCCCCGCGCCGCTCTTGACCGCCGCCGTGCCGGCCAGCGCCGGAGCACCGGCCATGCCCGGAGCCCCCCCCACGATGACCACTCGTCCATAGTCGTGCTTGCTCGTCTCGCGGTCGCGCGATGCGAGCTGAGGCAGATCGGAAGGCACGGCTTGGGCGGCAGCAGGCATGGGGTGAATGGGAGCCCTGGCAGGTGGACAAGGCGGGCGGCAGGAAGCGATTTCCCCCATTA
>JAQBZA010000034.1 GCA_027622795.1 Planctomycetota bacterium
GCCACAGCGGCTACCATCAACGAGCCGTATCTCTTTCCAGCAGCTGGGCTCCGCAGTGATGTGGTTCAGCCAGCCGAGTCGATGGCCCGCGAAAGGCCGCTCGACCTTCCCGCAGTCCGCTGACACGCCGTGACTCACTCAAACCGAAACACACCCTGGCCCGTCGGGGAGGCGGTGGTGAGATAGACCTCACCGGCCTCGTCCTGACCGAAGCCAAAGACGGGCAGCCCCTGCCACGGAATCGACCAGTTGGAGATTGTCTGCGTATCGTCATCGAGTTTGAGCGCCCAGACCCGTCCTGTTACATGGTCGCCATAGAGGTAGGCGCCGGCCAGGGCGGGAACCTTCGTGCCACGATAGACGCACCCACCCGTGATCGATTTGCCGATCTGATGGTCGTATTGCCAGAGCGGCGGTCGGTAGGGGTCGGCTGGATCGCCTCCCGTCTTTGGGCCGAAGGGCAGGAGGCCCTCGTAGCGGCTCCAGCCATAGTTGGCCCCCTTCTCGACAATGTCGATTTCCTCCCACAATTCCTGGCCCACATCGGCCGCCCAGAGACGGCCAGTCTCGGGGTCAACCGAGATCTGCCACGGATTACGGAACCCATAGGCATAGATCTCGGGCATCGCGCCGGCCCGGTTGATGAAGGGATTATCGGACGGGATCGCATAGGCTCGACCCTCGCTGCGGGAGTCGACATCGATCCGCAGAATCTTCCCGAGCCAGGTGCCGAGATTCTGCCCGGAGTCGAGTGGGTCATTGCGGCTGCCGCCGTCGCCAAACGCCACGAGCAGGTAGCCATCCTTGCCAAACGCGATCGAGCCACCGTTGTGGTTGGCAAATGGCTGATCAATGGTGAGCACGACCTCCTCGCTCAGCGGATCGGCTCGATCAGGATCGTTGCGCTGCACGCGATAGCGCGACACGATCTCTGTTCGTGGTTTCGACTTCACGCCGTACAACACAAAAAACTCGCCCGTCTCCTTGTGTCGCGGATGGAAGGCGAGGCCGAGCAGGCCTTCTTCGTTGGACTTGGCCCACGGGGCCGTCTCGGGTCGCAGGTCGAGAAAGAGCTTCGCTTCGTTGGAGCCCGGCTTCAGCACATGGATCATGCCCGACTGGTCGAGCACGAAGCGTCGTCCGGAGCCGTCGCCGGCGTGGGTCACCACAAGCGGCCGCAACGGAGCGACCGGCTTGCCGTCTTCGGATTCCGGTGACCAGCCCTCCCATGTCGCGCCCGGGAACGCCGGCACGAGTTTCACGTCGAGAGCGCCATCGACCGGCTCAGGAACGCTCGCGCCACTTGGCAGTTCCCGGATCTTGATCGAGCGAAACGCGACTTCATCGCCGTGATCCTGCAGGCAGATGTGGCCACGAGTCGCCTTCCCGAAGCCGGGGAAGGCCGCAAACTTGCTTTTGGCCACCCGCTGATTCCAGTCATCGCTGCCCTTCTTGAAGCGGTAGTAGTTGATGCCGTTGACGCACACCTCACCCGAGTCAGGAGCCACCCGGAGATAGATGTGGTTCCACTCGCCTGGCGGGCGGGTGGCGTCGGGGTCGGGAACGGTACGGCCGGCAGCCTCCTCCGCCTTGCGTGACCAACCGGGAACCTGCGGCTGATAGAGCTGGTAGAGAAAGCCGGCCTTCTGGTTGTCATGGCCGCCGATGTTGTCGAGGATCTGCACCTCCGGACCGGTCATCCACGGAGTGGGGGCATCTTCGGTCACATGAAACATGAGGCCGCTATTCCCGGCCGGGCCGATGCGGTATTCGAGCTGGAGTTCGAAGTTCTCAAACTGCTCCTTTGTGACGATGTCGCCAGCCCCGCGACGGGTGAGCATGATCGCACCATCTTCCACCTTCCAGCCGTCGCTGAGTGAGTCTTTGCGGTAGTTCCGAAAGCCATCGGTGGAGGTGCCGTCAAAGAGCAGCCGCCAGCCGGACCGCTGCTCAGCCTCGGAGAGCGTGTTGGGTTCCTGTCCAAAGCAGACGAGCGGAACGAGAAGGGAGGCCAAGCATGTGAGGAGCGTGCGCATGGGTTTGGATTCCAGAAGGGACGTTTCCCGGAGACCGCCAGTATATGTCACGGCGTCAAGCCATGCCGGAGGCGGAACGCCCCGCATCATCAGAGCAGTTCTTGCGGTGATTTTCCGGCGGCACGCAGGTCGCGAATCGTGAGGCCGCCGGTTCGCTTGGCGAGGCGGTGGCCGGCCGCGTCGCACACCAGCGGTGTGTGACACCAGTCCGGAGGTGACCAGCCGAGGGCTTCATAGAGCAGGAGTTGGCGGGCAGTGCTCGTGAGGAGGTCTTCACCGCGGACCACCTCCTCGATCTGCATTGCGTGGTCGTCGGCCACGGCAGCCAGTTCGTAGGCGGGCAGGGCATCGCGTCGCCAGACGACGAAGTCGCCGAAGTCAACGCCGGCCGTGCGGCTGACCTGGCCACAGAGGGCGTCATGAAAGGTAATCACGCGGCCGTATGGCACCTTGAACCTCCAGGCAACCGGCCCTGGTTCACTCGCCCTCGGCCACGACGCGGGCCGAAGCGCGATGGGGAAAATCGGCTCCGCCGGGGAATGCACGTTTGGACGGCTGGTTTCATGGGGCGCTGATGCGGCTTCTTCCACATCTTTGCGGGAATGGGGGCTGGGGTAGATCGTGCCGACCGCTTCGAGCCGGCGCCACACGTCGAGATACCAGGCTGTCCGCTCGCTCTGCCGGTAGGGGGCATGGGGGCCACCGATTTCGGGGCCCTCCGTCCAGGTGAGCCCGAGCCAGCGCAGGTCTTCAATCGCGGCAGCCACGAATTCCTCGCGGCAGCGGGGGCCGTCGAGATCTTCGATCCGCATCACCAGCCCGGCCCCGGCTGCCCGTTGGAAGGCGATGGCAAACGTCTGGGCATGCCCGACATGGAGCAGGCCGGTTGGGGTTGGGGCGAGTCGGCCGCGGCGTGGCATGGGCGGAGCGAAACTGAAAACGGGCCGGGAAACGAGTCAGTCTGTCGTGTTTTTCCCGCTCCGAGTATATTCCGTCGACCTGCCTGATCGTCATCCCGCCCGGCAGGATACCCCCTTTCCCACCCCAAAGGTGATTCGGTTCCATGGATCTGTCCAAAGTTCGCAACATGGGCATCTCGGCCCACATCGATTCCGGCAAGACCACGCTCTCCGAGCGGATTCTCTTCTACGCCGGCCGCATCCACCGCATTCAAGAGGTGAAGGGCGGCGGCGACGGCGCCACGATGGACTACATGGATCTCGAGCGGGAGCGGGGCATCACGATCACCAGCGCCGCCACGAGCGTCTCGTGGGAAGGCAACGCCATCAACCTGATCGACACACCGGGGCACGTCGACTTCACCGTGGAGGTGGAGCGGAGCCTGCGGGTGCTCGACGGGGCAATTCTCGTGCTCTGCGCCGTGGGTGGCGTGCAGAGCCAGTCGATGACGGTCGATCGTCAGATGCAGCGATACAAGGTGCCGCGGCTGGCGTTCGTCAACAAGATGGACCGCACCGGGGCGAATTTCGATCGCGTGGTGCAGCAGCTCCGCGACAAGCTTGGCTGTGATGCCGTGCCGCTGCAGATGCCGATCGGCAAGGAAGACAAGCTCGAGGGCGTGATCGACCTGGTCCGCATGAAGGCGCTCTACTTCGACGGCGACAATGGCGAAAACGTCCGCGAAGAGGCGATCCCTGAGGCGTTGGCCAAGGAGGCGGCGGAGCGGCGGCATGCGGCGCTGGAGGCGCTGGCGATGTATTCCGACTCGCTGATGGAGAAGCTGCTCTCCGAAGAGGAGCCCAGCGAAGAGGAGATCCATGCGGTGGTGAAGGCGGCGGTGCAAAACCAGAGCATCACGCCCGTCTTCTGTGGCTCGGCCTATAAGAACAAGGGCGTGCAGCCGCTGCTCGACGCCGTGGTGGCCTATCTGCCCAACCCGACCGAGCGGAAGGTGGTGGCAAAGAAGTGGGATAACCCCGACGAGGCCTTCGATCTCACGCCCGATCCGGCGAAGCCGCTGGTGGCGATGGGCTTCAAGATCGTCGACGATCCGTACGGCCAGCTCACGTTTATGCGGATCTACCAGGGCACGATCAACAAGGGCGAGACCTACATCAACCAGCGGACGAGCCAGAAGCAGCGGTTTAGCCGGATCGTGCGGATGCACGCTGACAAGCGGGAGGAGATCGATTCCGCCGAGGCGGGCGACATCGTGGCTGTGATGGGCGTCGATGCGGCCAGTGGCGATACCTACTCCAACGAGCCGAAGTATTGCACGCTCGAAAGCATGTTCGTGCCGGAGCCGGTGATCAAGATGGCGATCACGCCCACCAACCGCGATGGGCTCGACCGCCTCGGTAAGGCGTTGCAGCGTTTTACCCGCGAAGATCCCACCTTCCGCGTTGCCACCGACGAGGAGACAGGCGAGACGGTGATCGCCGGCATGGGTGAGCTGCATCTCGACATCTACGTGGAGCGGATCCGCCGCGAATTTAAGGTCGAGGTGGAAGTGGGGGCGCCGAAGGTCAGCTACCGTGAGGCGCCGACCCGGGCGACGGAATACGAATACAAGCACAAGAAGCAGACGGGCGGTTCTGGCCAGTTTGCCCACATTGTCGGCCGGCTTGACCCGCTTCCGGAGGACGCCCCGGAAACGTTCGAGTTTGAGGATGCCGTCGTCGGTGGGCGTGTGCCGCGGGAATACATTCCGTCGGTCGAAAAAGGCTTCCGTGCGAGTCTCGACAAGGGGCCGATTGCCGGCTTCCCGATCGTGGGCGTGAAAGCGACGCTCTCGGACGGTTCCTACCATGATGTCGACTCGTCCGACATGGCCTTCCAGATCTGTGCCCGGGCCGGCTTCCGCGAGGCGTTTCTGGCCACGAAGCCGGTGCTGCTTGAGCCGATCATGAAGATGGAGGTGGAGGTGCCGGCCGACTTTCAGGGGCCGGTAACGGGCGAGCTCAACAAGCGGCGGGGTCTGATCGTCTCCACGGAGACAGTGGGCAACACGTCGACGATCATCGCCGAGGTGCCGCTGGCGGAGACGTTTGGTTATTCGACCGACCTGCGAAGCATGACGCAGGGGCAGGGCGTATTCTCGAAGTACCGGGCGACTCCGGGCAACATCCAGAAGGAAATCGTCGAAGAGCGAAAGAAGGCGGAACTCGCCGCTGCCAAGTAGCGGGAGGCGTCGCTTACACCGACGCTGCGATGGCATCCCACAGGGCGATGCGAGCTTCGAGGCAGTTTCGGGCTGTATCGGTCGCTTCTCGCCACTTCGCCGCGTCGTTACCACACATTCGCGTCACGATCTGTCGGCAGAGCGGGGCGTGCTTCTCGTCGTCGTGCTCGATGTGGCGTTCGAGATAGAACCGGAATCGACCCCATGTCAGCGGATCGGATTCGGCGAGTCGCACCACAAGATGGCGAAACATGTCGGGAATCACATCTTCCCGACCAAACGTAAACGCGGCCACAATCTGGTGCGGTGAGCCGCTGTTGATCACGGTAAACGACTTCCGGACGAAGTCGATGGCCCCCGGGTGGCCACCACTGGCCGCGAGGGCCTGATCGAGCGACGATCCATTGCGGAGCAGATCGACCGTGCGGCAGATGGCCTGCGTGTCAGCCCCGGCCCGCTCCATGCTGTCGAGATACAGTTCAAAATGCGATGCTGACGAACCGTCGGGCAGCAGGTCAGACTCTTCGTCGAGCACGATTTCATTCACGAGCCGTCGGGCCTCCGGGTCCGGCGACGGAATCCAGGGCACCGTCGTGCAGGTCAATTTTTGTTGCATGGCCTTGAGCAGGCTCTGGAAGTCCCAGACTGCCCACACATGCATCTCCATGAACCGCCGCAACTGGGCGGGGGATGTGATGCGGCCGTAGAGTGGGTGGGCAATCAGTCGGTCACGTGCGGGGGCGATCTCATCGACGAGCCGATCGAGCGCCGACGGAGCCTGTCGGCCTGGCATTTGTGGTGCGGGGGAAGCAATAAGTGATGGCATGCTGGAAGCATAGCCGCGCCTCCGTGGTCGGACAGGCGTCAGTCGGCAAAACGGCGTTTGCTGCTTTCCGGGGGCACCATCCTGTAGGTGGCGTCTAGCATGAGAAATCCAATGGCACCCGCCAGGAGGGCGGCGGCGAGGCTGGCGAGGCACAGCCCGGTGAGCCAGGGGCGGGCGGCAGGGGAGAGGGCGAGCGCGAGGTCGCTCCAGGGGCTCGTGACCGCAGCCACCAGTAGGAAAACGGCCATCACGGAGAGCGTTTTCAGCAGGTGGAGCCATGTGCGGTGGGTTGCCACGCGCAGATACAGCTGGGGGATGTCGGCGGCCAGAAAAGCGGTCGCGCTCCCCGCCCGCCAGACCCGGTCAGCGGGCTTGATCTGGCCGCGACGGGCCAGTTTTTTCATGCGGCGGGAGGAGTAGGGCCCCTGCCGCCTGCCATCTGCAGTTTGGTAGTACCAGTGACGTCGGCCCATGCAGACTAGTATATCGAGGGGGGCAGTGAGACAGATTTTCGGTAGAGTGTTGGGATGGGGCAGAAAGAAACCAGTTCACGATGACACATCCTTCCAACGCAGATCCTGCCGATGGCAGTGATTCTCCCGTGCCCCCCGAACTCGAGCAGGGGCCATCGATCAGCCGCATTCTCCGCTGGCTCGGTGACCCCCTGCCCGGTTATGCGATGTCGGACGAGCGGTTTACGGGCGAAGATATTCACGACTATCGCCCTACGTTGCGGCCGCCGGTGCCTATTCTGACGGTGCTCGACGACGGATCCCGCGAACATGGCGAGGAGCTGCGAATCCGCACGGAGTGGTTTAGCATCGGTCGCACCACGGGAACGCTTGTGCTTCCCAACGACCCATCGATTTCTGGCAGCCATGCCGAGATTCGCCGTGTTCCGTGGAAGGGGGGCTACCAGTGGCATCTGCACGATGTGGGGAGCATCAACGGCACGTTTGTGCGGAGTTCACGATCGGTGTTTCATGAGTCGACGGTGGTGATCATTGGAGCCCGGCGGTTTCGGCTGCGAAATCCCTTGCGGCCCGCGGCCCAGCCGGTTTCGTCGAGTGACACGAATCTTCTTGATGCTGTTGAGATGCCGGAGACGGTGTGGCCGGTGTTAATCGAGGCATCGGGCAAGCCGGGCGCGCTCCAATTGCCCTTGCGAAGCGACTCGGCGACGATCGGTCGCGTTGATGGAGGCGCCGACATCGAACTCGATGATCCGCTGGTTGCGGACCAGCATGCCACGCTCAAGCGACAGCGTGACGGCTCATGGCTGCTGGAGGCCGACTACACTCGCAATGGAGTGTGGGTTTCGATCAACTCGATCATGCTCACGAGCAACTGCTTTTTTCGGCTCGGTGAGCAGCAGTTTCGGTTTGTAATCCCGTAGTGGTCAAAGAATCCGCGCGAGCGCTAATGTTTGAAACCAAAGTCCCATCAGATACTCGTGCATCAAGAACCCTAATAGGCACCCTCATTGAGCGGCGGCGCACTATAAGCCGGCAAAGTGACCTTGGAATTTCGTGACGTCACGAGTTGGGTATACACCACGCCATCAAGACCGGAAGAAATAAACTTCGTGTGCCCGTCGCAAAAAGCTACAACGCCCCCGTTACTGTGCTGTGATGAGGGACCAAAGTTCGGTAACGACGTGCTGATTCCAAAGGCAGGAAGTTGCGACTGACTCGATGCGTCATTCTGCTGGAACCCACTAAATGTTGGGATGCCACCGGTCAAGAATGCTGCTGAGACCTGTGCGGCATTAAGACCCCAGTTTGCCTGGAATGCAGTCTTGCATTTCTCCGCGAAAAGAAGTGTCGAGGCCGTGCCGTCGCCATCCGAAATGTCACTGAGCGAATATTTCACGCCGGGGAACGGCATCACGCCGTTGTATTTACTGTTCGTCGTTGCCGTACTGACGTTTAAGCCGTCACCGCAATTGGCGGCGTACGCGAGCGGCCCCGAATTGCCTGTGTCTGGAGGCGCGGTTGGGCAGGTGAAAGAATTGATGCGAACAACAGTCCCACTCCCACCTGACCACTGCTCGTACAGATCGTTGCGTTCAATGTATGTAAGCATAAGTATCGGCCAACTTATCGTGTTCGTTCCGAGCGGATTTGACCACGACGGCAGTTTGCGGGCGTCTTGATCGAATCGATTGACCCCCATTCCCAGTTGATAGAGGTTATTCATGCACGTGGTTTTTCGGCCAGATTCTCTTGCGGCCTGAACGGCCGGCAAGAGCAGTCCGATCAACGCACTGATGATCGCGATCACGACCAGCAACTCAACGATCGTGAATGCCCGGGCTTGTTGATTCTGGGTACGCATAAAACGCATGCTTTGTTCCTTTCGTGTGCTTTCTATTCTATCACCGCATGCACTATTGCGGGAAACTGTGTCGCACAGTGATCTGACGGATTTGCTTGCTTTTTGGCTCGATACAGCGAATACGAACCTCAATAGTCCTAAGGGGCACGTTGTACGGTGGCGCTGTTTCTAGCTCACTAGGGTCATCGGCAACTCCATCACCCGAATCATCACTGCCATTCGTTCCTTCATCTGTGACAACGTCGCCGTCTTCATTTTGTCCATTTGCTTCATAGTGCTCGCTCCAGGTGCAGTAGGTCGGCGTAGTTGTTAACCCACTATTTGATGCGGGTGTGCCAGTGAGAAGCGTGGGGGGAAATAAGCCGCCGTTCGTCGCCCCGCCGAGGTCGACATACGTTGGGCTAGGAGTCTGCTCAGGATCAAACACTCGCACATCGAATGCGATAACATTGTTGAGAATGACATCCTCACCGCTCGCGAGAATGCCGTTAGTCTGAAGATTCGTTACAGCGTGTGGGAAATTTGAGGGGTCGTGGCAAAAGCGATTTTCTCGTTTTGTCAGATCGGAGAGGCCATTTGGCAGCAGTTGGCCGGCCACATTACGAAGTGAGAGATCTGCTGACTGATAAATAGCCGGTATCGTGCCTGACACCGTGTCATACCCCGCTGCGAGGGTCGTTGAAGTGCCAATGTAGGATCGAGCCAGCAGACGCCGGCGATGGAGATTGTAAATCGGCTGACCGTCAACGGAATCAGTGCCCTGCACACAGAACCAAGCAACCTCGGCAACAGGCGACTCGATCGGTGTTCCATTGAAGTGACCAACAAAGTTGCCGCTGCCTTGCTGGGTCGTGAACATCAATACATCATCTACGTCCGAAACAAGCGTATTCGTACCGTGCAAGCCCGCATAATCGTTTTGAGGGCCCTCTATGAGTTCGAAGTAGCCGGAGTCAGCCTCTGGGCGGCCCCATGGTTTCACTGGGCACGTTATTCCCGAAAGGTCTTGCCGAAGCGACCAGGCGGCAGACCGCATTTGATCGTGGAGCCGCAGGACATCTTGAGCTTCACCAACGGCCTGACCAAACACAGAAAAAATCGTGGCGACAAAGAGCATAAGCGCGAGCGCAATCGCCGTTGCAACCAGCAATTCCACAAGCGTGAAGCCGGGAGGGCGATGGGCTCGATATGTTGATCTGGAGCGGAGCACGTCGATTACTCAAGGTATCGCTTTACGCGTATGACATTCCGTGAGTTCAGGTCTTCCCCCGGACTGAACGCAACTGGCACAGACCGATCAACAACGGCAAACAGCCTTTGCTGTGTTTCGACGCCCGTGGTTGTGTTCGCCACGCGGACTGTAATCCAGACTGCGAAAACGTTTGAGCGGATCGTGGCCACATTACCGAGGCGAATCGCCGTTCGCAGCCCAAGCAGAGGATAATAATCGCGCTGGTCTGTGTAGGCCTGGTTCGCCCCGCAGTTCCCATTGCAATTGACGTTTCCACCGCCGTTTCCACCGCCGTTTCCACCACCGTTTCCACCACCGATGCTATCGAATGCCAGCCCCTGATTTCCTAAGCCGAGAAGTTGACTGAACGTTTTTAGTGCCGCGTTCGGATCACCTGGGTCGGCAAAGGAATTCTCGTAGCGAGGGGGTTTATTATTTGGCGGGTTGTTGTTGAGGACGAAGACTGTGTCGACCTTTTTGCTGCCCAGCACCGCCCTGGCGAGTGCATTCTCACCGAAGTCAGCCATCGGGAGGGTGTTTAAATTCACCCGCCCCGGCTCGCGACGTGAATGCAGTTGACGGTACGGAACCCGCTCAAGGCCGACGGTTGCCAGGGCAGTTCGTACCTGCGCTTTTGTGGTGTCCAAAGAACGGTTTGTCCCCGCAAAGCGCGACGGAACATGGATTGCTTGAAGGACGCGCTCAGGATGCGTCATTGCATCACTGAGATAGTGGTAATCTTTTGAGCCAATCGGCACAGAGAGGCTGCCATCAAGGATCTCACTTGGAGAGAGGTGCGGCACAAGGACGATTTCTGCAGGGCTTATGAACGGGCGATTTGGCCACACGAGGAAGCCTCTTCCATCTCTCGGCAGCGGCGCGAATGAGCCGCCTGCCTGCGTGACAAACTGTTCCGGCGTTGACCAGAAGTGGTACGGGCAACGGCGGTAGCTTTTGCCATTGTTTTGGACACCAAAACCATTTTTCGCAACTGCCTTTGCTTTGAACGTGTTGACGTCAATATAGGGATTCGTGCTGGCGTGAAATGCAGCCTCGGGATCGGCGAGCCGCTCAAGGTGAACCGTGCAACCGTTTTGGGAATTCGTATCGACAAACCCCATTTTCTTCCCTTGGCCAACGCCCATTGGCAGTAGCTTGAATGATGGCGTTTGATTGGCGAATGTCACGCCATTCGCATTCTCTCCGGGGTAGATCACAACAAACCCGTCTGCCGGAACCTCCAAGGTAGATACGCTGTTTTGACAAGCCGTATTTCCTCCGTTGTAAACGCCATTCAGGGAGCCAGGATTTGTGTTGTCCAACCGCACGTACGAAACCGGACCATTCGGCTCCACGTAGCGGAGCCGCCAGATAGGATCGCCAAGCGAATTTTTCTTGCAGATGTCCAAATCACCATTTGGCCCCGTGAGAATAGGTTCAAGCTGGCCCAGCGTTTCCGTGCTGCCGTCTGGAAATGAAATTGAATCAGCCGGCGGGCGATACAGCATCACAAACAATTCACCATCGGGGGTGTTGTCCCACCAGGCTGCCGTTTCTGCAATAACGAGCGTTGTTTTTTCATTTCCTTGAATAACGTTTGTCGTCGGCGCCCAGCCAGCACCGCCCCCTCTTCCACTGTTGTCTCCGGCGTCACCCCAGCCATCGGACAAGTCAGTGTCATATACAAACTGCGTTGAACGCGAGTCGTTATCGCGATAGTCAAGTACATTTACTACCCACTGGGCAATTTTTTGGTGATCTGTCTCCCCAAGTGCGATCAACAAGCAATAGAGATGTCGACAGAAAGCGTTCTTGGAAGTGACCAGATTCGCAGCACTTGAGGTGTCAAAAGGGCGGTTGATATCAAACCGCATTCCGCCAGCAATGTCTGGAGAAACCATTTCGTAGAGGACATCTGGCGGAATGTTGGAGGCAAGGCCGGCGAAATACGTGAGGACGCGATTCGCAGTATCGCCAGTGAGGGCGGGGGTGTCCCAGCTGTCGGTAGTGACAAGCATCCTGAGATCAGTCGCGCGGCGGACAAGAATGTTGGCGAGCCGCTGCGGCAATGTGGTGGCGTCAGAGTCGTATTGCCGGAGTACCCGCTCAAGCTCTGAAAGAGAAAACAGGCTATTGGCGTCGCTGTTCGCACCATTTCCGTAGGCATTGATTCGTGGGACAGTCCCATCAATCGCAAGTTCATATGGATCCGCAAGAAGATTGGCAGCGGACACATAATCCGCAGGCACGCGGTAATTTAGTTCGGGAGGAGTTTGTGTGGTGTCGACAAACAGCATCATGAGGCTCTTAAGATCAACCAGTTTGTTGTTGTTGTAGGCAGTGCGTTGCTGAAGTTCGTCATACGAGGGACTGTCGGCAGGGGTGTTGGCTGTTGCACCCGGCCCCCATCCGTAGCGTCCATCAACGCTGGGAAGGCGAGTCTCTCGGAAGAAGGCAGGGGATGCACTAGTTCCGGTCACCGACGCCATTCCCTGAGAAATACTCTGCGCGAGTACACGGTCGTCGGTACCTGCGGTAAACGGAAGGTGAATATCAGCAACACCCCACCCAAACCCAGGTTCAATCTGCTCGTCGGTGATCGCTTGGGGAACAGTTCCCCAAGCGCTCGGCGAGTTCCAGGTATTCGGTGCCTTTTTTGCGTAGTCCAGTGAACCGTGGGCGTTCACGTTGAAACGGGAGTCAAGATCGTAAACAAGATACGAGACGTCAAACGCAAGTGTATCGCCGTTTGGCAGGGTTCGATTTGGGAAAACCGTATTCTTCCACGCTGTGGTTCGCCATTCGCTATCGAGAACTCCATCACCGTCGTTGTCGACAACGGGCGCAGGACTCGCAGCATTTTGAAAAGCTGTGCGTTCGATCCGGAGTGGCTCAGTGGCTGATGTACCTGAAAGCGAGCACTGCGTGAGCCAGGCGTCTTGCTCGAAGGAGTCGTAAGGTTCAGCGAAAGCGATCGCACTTGGAAATTCCTGGTTATTAAGAATCACCTCGACGGGTGTGCCCGTGGCCGGCAGCGTTGCTGACAGTTCGGGCCGATGATTTTCGAGATAACATGTAAAAGGAAAACTTGTTGGGTCTGTTGGGTCTGCAGGCTCTGCGCGAAGGATACGATACGAACTCTTCGTGCCAACTTGGTCTAGCGTGGGAAGGAAGGTGAGGATTCTGCCACCGGCATCAAGATAGGTCGCCGAGCGATCCGTCGTGCCATCACCGTCATTATCGATGTCCCATGTATTGCCGGCGGGTGTGAAGGTTACGGTGACCAAAATGTCTGCACTCGTAATCGTGGCGGTGCCCGTCACTGCCGGTAGTGCCGAATACTTGTCTGCCAGCAGGGACTCATCATTCTTATCCGAGGTATCAGGATTTGGCTTTCCTCGGATCAACTGCATGAGTGCTTCATCCAAGACCGCATTGGCAATGCGAGTGGAGTTTGTCGATGCGGAGACAGCAGTGGCAAACGAAGTAGCAGCTGTGCGGGAGCGGGTAGCGTGCGTTACGAGCACCGTACCAAGCATCAAAAACAGGATCAGCATCGAGAGCACGACCAGAAGCAATGCGCCGCGGCGCTGCGAAGCCAGAAAAACGTTGTCGTGTGTCATGGCGTTAGTCCAATCGAGTTGAGTGAGTATCAACACGGACCAAATATTCGAAGGCAAGAACGCTCGTTCCCGCTGGCGATGGGTCGAGAATGATGCTGGTGCTGATGGTCTGGCCAGTAGGTGTCTTTTTTGTCCATGAAGACGTGATCTGACACCACTTCGGAGGCGTTGCATTTGGATCGAGGACGTAGCTGCAACTGCCTAAATAGGCACGACGGTCATCATCACTTACTGGTGATGACGTTGAGTCAGTCGCTGTATATACGCCGCTACCATTAAGATTTGTGAGTGTTAATTGAATGCAGTCCGCATTTGGGCTTTTGAAGATCGCGATACTGAGCGTCGCTATTGATCCTGCAGGCGGACTTGCGATTGAGCTTGCAAGCGTGGCGAGCCAGCAGACTTCTGGGGAATAGTCTCGTTCAGTGAGAGCACCATTTGGACCTGCAGCGATGATGTTGAATGGGAGATTTCCACCGTTGGGGGTGTACACGATTGAGTCGCGGTTGTCGGAGTCGCTTCCCGATGTTGCGAAGAGTGCAGTTGGCGACTTGGTGGCATCGCTAGGGTTAGCCATACCGTTGCCTCCAGCGATGAGATTCAGTTGAGTTGTGAGGCTGTCGGCAATGCCACTCGAACCAAAAGGAAAGAAACTTCCTCCCGCCAAATTTGTGGCACTGAGAATTCCGCTGCCCCGTCGAGCCATAATGTCGGCGTAGGCGTTTGCGGCGAGCGCTCCGGCACGATCTTGCACGACTGCCTGATGCATGCGGGTGGCAGCAGCGGGCAGCAATGCGGCGACTGACGCAAGACCGACCACAAGAATGCCGGAGGCGACAAGCACCTCCAGCAAGCTGAAGCCAGATCGGCTATCGGGCAGTTGTGTCACTTTGTGCGTAGCATTTGTCACGGCACTACCTCGTTAGTCCTTTGCCCTCGCGGAGGTTTTGACGAGCTATTTCGAGTTCCGTAGGGGATGGTGTAGTGGTCGCGATTGGGTTATTCCATGCCATCGACACATGGCCAGTCTCCCCCTCCATCCGAATCCAGACGGAGTCCTCGTTTGCCAGCGTATTTGCGCCCGACACAACGTCTTCAGCATACGCCACGAGAAGATAGAGTGTGCCGTTCATCAGGGCGCTTTGAACACTCCCGCCCAAGTTGGAAAACAAGACGGCTGGCTGTCCAGTGCGGTTAAACGTCAGAGCTATATCATCCGCGAGTCCAACCGAATTCCCGAACCCGGAGTACCGCAGATCAATTGTCGCCAGTTTTGGCCACTCTTCAGCGAGGCTGGAGCGGACTGGATGCTGATGAAACTCAACACTGCAATTTGGGCTCGTGGGATCGATGTAGAAACTTCCCGGCCAAATAGTATTTGTCAGTTGCTGTGAATCACGGAATTCAACGTCAGCCGTATTGGCACCTGTCTGGGCGATGTGAAACCAAGGTGATGGTGGGATCCCACCATTCCCAGGTGGGCTAAGAAAACGTGCCCGATAGATATGCTGCGGTGGGGCGGCACTGAGGCGAAGTCGCACTTTCGTGCGTTGGAGAAGATCAACGGGATTGATTGCCACGCCAGTAGTAATATCA
>JAQBZA010000035.1 GCA_027622795.1 Planctomycetota bacterium
CAATGGCCTTCTTCGCACCCCACCGTGGCTACGCGGCTGGCACCGAGCCGGGCTGCCAGGTTCGCGAATTCAAGGAGATGGTGCGGGCCCTGCATGCCGCCGGGATCGAGGTGATCCTCGACGTCGTCTTCAACCATACCGCCGAAGGGAACGAACTCGGCCCCACCTTCTCCTTCAAGGGGCTGGAGAACCGCGTCTATTACATGCTCAGCGAAGGGGGCCGATATTACCGCAACTACACCGGCTGCGGCAACACGATCAACGGCAATCATCCGATCGTCCGCGAGCTGATCTTCCTTTGCCTGCGGCACTGGGTGCACACCTACCACGTCGACGGCTTCCGGTTTGACCTCGCGAGCATTCTCTCCCGCGATCGCAATGGCGACATCCTACCCAATCCACCGATCGTCGAGGTGATCACGGAAGATCCGATGCTCGCCGACACGAAGATCATCGCCGAGGCCTGGGACGCGGCCGGGGCCTACCAGGTGGGCTCGTTCGCGAGCATGCGGTGGGCCGAGTGGAACGGCCGCTACCGCGATGACGTCCGCCGTTACTGGCGTGGCGACTTCGCCCAGACGGGTCATCTCGCCACACGGCTGGCCGGCTCGAGCGATCTCTATGGCGACGACGGCCGCCAGCCCTTCCATTCGATCAACTTCGTGACATCGCACGACGGCTTCACGCTCAATGACCTCGTGAGCTACCGCGAGAAGCACAACGACATCAATGGCGAGGGCAATCGCGACGGCGACAACAATAATTTTTCTGACAACTACGGCATCGAGGGGCCCACGACGCGGGCCGACATCGACGGTCTTCGCGGGCGGCAGATCCGCAACATGCTGGCCACGCTGCTCGTGAGCCAGGGCGTGCCGATGCTGCTCTCCGGCGACGAGTGTCGCCGCACGCAGCAGGGCAACAACAACGCCTACTGTCAGGACAACGAGATTTCGTGGTTTGATTGGAGCCTCGTCGAGTCACAGGCAGACCTCGTGCGGTTCGTGCGGGAGCTGATCCGGTTTCGGCTCGACAACCCCACGCTGCGGCGGCGGTCGTTTCTGGAAGGCGGCCGGTCGGCCGATGGAGTGCTTCCCGACGTCGAGTGGTTTTCGCCGGAAGGCAACCATGTTGATTGGTATGCCGCTGATGCGAGCCTCACCTGCTTCTTTGGGGCCCCATCGGATGCCAAACTCCACGCCGCCGCCGATCTTGCGGCCGGCGGCATCGAGGGCACGGCCCGCCACGTGCTCATCTTTTGCCATGCCGGTGCCCTGCCCCGCACGTTTCATTTTCCACAGTCGCCCGTGATTGCCGATCTGCCGTGGCGGGTGTTTGTTGAAACGGCTAAGCAGCCGCCCCTCGACATCCATCCAAATGCCACCGGGCCGCTGGTCAACGTGTCGAAGCCACTGGAATTGGCGGAGAGGTCGCTCGTGTGCCTTGTGGCCGATGTGGTGGCCCAGCGGCCACAGCCGCGGCTACCCGCCCCGAACCAGACCAGGGGACTATGACGCCTCAGCGATTGGGCTTGTCGGAACGCATGGTCTCTGCGGACTTGCTCTCTATTGGAGAACACTGCTACATTTTGTCCTGCACAGGAGTTGCATCTGCTTGGCAACTCGGGCTTTCCGATGAGGAGGTGGATCGTGAGCAAGTTCGCATCGTTGGCTGAAAAGTATGGTCTGCCGGTTATGGCTGCCACCATGAGTCTGGTTGTAGTGGGTTGCGGTCCGGGCTCATCGCCCCAGACCAAGCCGGCTGCCACGGCCGCAGGTCATGACCATGATGGCCATGACCACGCGGCTAAGCAGGGTGAGAAGAGCGGCCACGACGACCACGCGCACGACCATGACCACGGCGAGCATGCGACTCATGACACGCTTGCTGGAGCCTTGGCAGAGCTGGAGAAGATCTGCGCGACGGTGAAGGAGGAACTCGGCAAGAAGAATCTCGACGAGGCCGATGGTCACGTGCATATGGTCGGCCACCTTCTGGATGACATGCACCGGCTCGTTGACTCTGGAAAGCTCGCCGATGATGCCAAGGCGGCTGCCAAAAAGGCGCTCGATGAGGTCTTCGATTGTTTCGACAAACTCGATACGGCCCTGCATTCGTCAGACGAGAAGGTGAAGGAAGCGATCGACTACCTGGAGCATGAGCCGCGGATTCAGGCTGCGGTGGCGGAGCTGAAGAAGGCGGCAGCGGCTGTACAGGAGGGAGCCGCGAAGGCTGCCGAGAAAGTCGAGAAGGCAGCCGAGGCGGTCGGGAAGGCTGTGGGCGGCACGGACGCCGACCAGTAGTTCGTGAAAGGATGCCGATCAACAAAGGAGTGATGATGAGCCATCCATGGAAAGCGATTCTTTGCATTGCCGCCGCGGTGTGCCTGGTGCCTCCACAGGCTGTAGCGCTCGAGGCGATTGATGCCGCCGGTATGCGGCAGCAGCTGGTGCTGGGGGCCGAGCCGGCCGGCGCGGTAACGCCGACAACCGCCAAGCAGCAGCTGCTCAAGGCGCCGGCCAATGTGCCGCTGCAGCTGGTGGTGGCGGGGCGGCTCGGGGCCAAGGGTATGGAGCCGTTTTTGGAAAACAAGGCGTCGTTTGTGCTTGTGGAAATCCCGGCCGACGACCATGCGAAGAAGCCTGGCCACGATGCCGACAACTGCCCTTTTTGCAAGAAGCGACAGGCCAACGCGCCGATGGTGGCTGTTCAGTTTCTGGGGGCCGATGGGAAGGTGATCCCGATCGATTCGCGGCAGTTGTTTGGGATCGCGAAGGGGAGCGAGGTGGTCGTGAAGGGCACGGCCGTGTTTGACCCCAAACTCGCCCTGCCGATCGTGCAGTTCACTGCCGACGGCATCTTCGTCCGGGGCCAGTAGGACGGGCGTCAGCCTGTCGCCGGCAAGTGCTTCAGCCTGGCGACGATCCCGGCCGGCTGCCGGGCACACACAGGCCCCCCGCGGTACACTCCCAGCTCTCGTTTCGGAGTGTCTGGCATCATGCCGCCGGTCTGGCCTTTTCTCGCTCACGGTGATCTCGCCACGCTCAACCTGTCGCCGGGGGCGGTACAGCTGTTGGGCGGCGCGCTCATTGCGTACGTGCTTTTCCTGCTGGGCATCAGCATCTACGCCAGTCGCCGCGTCGAGAACGAAGCCGATTACCTCGTGGCCGGGCGACGGCTGCCGCTCTTTTTGGCATGGGGCACGCTGATCGCCACCTGGTTTGGGGCGGCGACGATGTTTGCTGCCGCCGGGGCGGCCCGCGACGAGGGGCTCCTCGGAGTCGTGCTCGATCCTTTTGCCTGTGCCGGCACGCTCGTCCTTTCTGGGATCTTCTTTGCGCGGCCGCTGTGGCGGATGGAGCTCTTCACCATGGCCGACTTTTATCGTCGGCGGTATGGGCCGGCCGCCGAGGTGGTCGGGGCCTGCATCCAGGTGCCGGCCTACTTTTCGTGGGTCGCGCTGCAATACACCGCCCTCGCCCGCATCCTCGAACTCTACTTCGAGATTCCCCTGGCGGCAGGCATCGTACTGGTGGCTGCGATCACGCTCGTCTACACGCTCGTCGGCGGCATGTGGTCGGTGACGCTCACCGACACCGTGCAGATCGTGATCGCGCTGATTGGCCTGGTCGTGCTCCTCATCGCCACGCTCTCCGATCCACGGCTCGGCGACGGCGACCCCGTGCGCGGCTTGATGACCGTGTTTGACCAGGTGGCGGCGAAGCATCCCGATCACCTACGGCTGGTGCCCTCCGAGATGTCGTTGGCGGTCGTGCTGGGATGGCTCGGGGCGTGGGCAACCGGTCTCTTCGGCAACATTCCGGGTCAGGATCTTCAGCAGCGGGCCTTTTCGGCCAAGAGCGCCGACACCGCCATGCAGGCCTGTATTTTGGCGGGAGTGCTCTACCTGCTCTTTGGCATGATCCCGGTGACACTTGGCCTGGCGTCACTGGTCACGCACCCGAATCAGTCGATCGATCCGGTCGGGTTTCTTGCCGGCGAATATCTTTCCACCGGCATGCTGGTGGTGTTTGTCGTGGCCGTCGTGTCGATGGTGGTCTCGACGGCGACCAGCGCTGTTTTGGCCCCGGCCACGATTCTTGGCCACAACCTGCTCGCACGGCTGCCGGCGCTCTCCAGCCGCCCACTCGTTCGCGATCGGCTGTGCGTGGTGCTCGTCTCGCTGGGGGGGATCGCGCTGGCGATGTGGGGGAAGTCGCTCATGGAACTGCTCGACGTGGCTCTTTCGATTCAGCTGGTGGCCCTCTTTGTGCCGGTGCTGATGGGAATCTACGGCCGGCCACGCGGGGCCCTCCCGGCAGTGCTCTCGATGCTGATGGGATTCGGGGCCTGGTTGGTCGCCTTCACGATGGAACACCTTGATGGCGTCATCTCCGTCCCCTTGGTTTCAGCACTCACAACGATCCCGGCTGATTTCTGGGGTCTCGGGTTTGCGGTGGGTGGCTATCTGCTCGGGCAGGCTGTGGGGCGGTTCAATGGCGTTTCACAATGCCCTCGACCATCCGCATGATCCCAAGCGGATTGCCGTCTTTGAGGGCGTCGGGGAGCAGCGACTGTGGCACATCCTGATAGCAGACCGGTCGGATAAACCGTTTGAGGGCGGCGCTGCCCACGCTGGTGAACCGTGCGTCGCTCGTGGCCGGCCATGGCCCGCCATGCTGCATCGCGTGGCAGACTTCGACACCGGTCGGCCAGCCATTGATGATGAGCCGGCCAGCTTTGGCCGCGAGGATTGCCAGGAGGTCGCCCGCCGTCGACAGGTCCTCCGAGGTTCCGTGGATCGTCGCCGTAAGCTGACCGTCGAGCCCTCGGGCAAGAGTCGCGAGTTGTTCGGTCGAGTGACACTTCACGACGAGGCTAAACGGCCCGAACACCTCCTCGGCCAACGACGGTCGGGCCAAAAAGGTTTCCGCGTCGGTCCGCATCAGGATCGCCGCCGCCTCCGTTTTCATGGCATCGGCTGCAGCAGCGGAGCGGGCAACGACCGTCGTGCCAGCCTCGCCGCTCAGTGTGTCACGGCCGTGCTCGAACGCCGTGAGGATGTCACCCGACAGCATCGAGGCGGGAGCGACAGCGGTGATCGCCTCGGCAACGCCCGCCATGAATGAGTCCAGCAGTGCGCCCTCGATCCCGAAGACCAGACCCGGCTTCGTGCAAAACTGTCCCACGCCGAGTGTCATCGAGGCGGCAAAGCCCTTCGCGATCTCCCCGGCGCGGTCGGCGAGAGCGCCCGGGAGAAGAAAGACAGGATTGAGGCTACTCATCTCGGCAAAGACAGGAATCGGATCGGGCCGGTTAGCCGCGGCATCGCAGAGGGCTCGTCCCGCGGCCCGCGAGCCGGTGAAGCCGACCGCCCGGGTCGCGGGGTGCGTCACAAGGGCCGTACCGATCACGCTCCCCTCGCCATGCAGCATCGAAAAGGTGCCCGCTGGGAGATGACACGACTCAACAGCCCGTTGGATGGCTCCGGCGACAAGTTCCGAGGTGCCAGGGTGAGACCGGTGAACTTTCACAACGACCGGATTGCCAGTGCACAAAGCGCTGGCGGTGTCGCCTCCGGCTACCGAGAAGGCAAGCGGAAAGTTGCTGCTCCCGAACACAACAACCGGTCCGAGCGGTCGCAGCATTCGACGGAGGTCGGGCCGCGGCAGAGGCTGCCGGTCGGGTATGGCAGGATCGATGCGGGCATCGACCCATGACCCGTCACGTGCCATGGCGGCAAACAGTTGCAACTGGGTTACCGTTCGGCCGCGTTCACCGGTGAGCCGAGCCAGAGGGAGGGCTGTCTCGGCATGGGCTCGCTCGATGAGCGAGTCACCGAGCCCCATGATTTCCTCGCCGATCCGCTCCAGAAAGGTCGCTCGTGTCTCTCCTGTCGTCAGGGCAAAAGTGCTGGCGGCCGCGGTGGCGGCCTCCATCGCCGAGTCAACGTCATTCGGCGATGCCATGCAGAAAGCGCCGGGCAGAGTGATGCCATCGAGGGGGCTCCGGGCACCATACGTCCGCCCGCTTTCGCGCAGGCATCCAGCAACAAAGTTCTTCCCGTGTGGTAAGGGCATACAGACTCCGGTACGAGAGGATCAGACAACAGCCACGGTATTCTCGAGCCGACCGACCCCGCTGATCTCGATCGTGATGTGATCGTGTGGTGCCAGCGTGAATGACTCATCCGGCACGACTCCCGTTCCCGTGAGCAAAATGACTCCCTGGGGAAATGTTTGCGACCGCCAGAGGTGATCCATCAGGTCACCAAATGTGCGCTTGAGTTGGTCGATCCCGGTTTGACCAGCGAAAAGCGTCGTGCCAGTCCGCGTGATCGTCACGGATATCGTCCACTGCCGGATCAGCGTCTCATCGTCTACCAGCGTGATCCACGGGCCAAGGGCACACGATCGATCGTAGGTTTTCGCCTGGGGAAGATACAGCAGATTCTCTCCCTCGATATCACGGGAACTCATGTCATTTCCGACAGTGCAGCCGACGAGCCTTCCCCGTGAAGTCATGACCAACGCCAATTCTGGCTCAGGCACGTTCCAGTTGGCGTCACGGCGAATACCGACCGTATCTCCGGTGCCGACGACTTTTTCACCAACGGACTTGAAAAAAATTTCAGGCCGCGGGGCGTCGTAGACGCGGTCATAGGCCGTTGCGCTGAAGTCAGACTCTTCCATCCGTGCCGTCTTGCTGCGGAGATAGGTGACGCCTGCCGCCCAGACCTCCTGCCGCTCGACCGGTGGAAGCAGGGCGACGTCAACCAGCGGATACGTTGCGGAAACGCGTTCGGCCGCAGTTTTCGCCACCATGACCGGATCGTCAGACTCCAGCAGACTGGTCAGGGACGACACACCAACATCCGAGAGATCGGCGACTCGCCGGCCCTCAAAAACGACTCCGACCCGTGGCTGATCTGCCGGAGTGCGGCGAGAGAACCGGCACACATGGATGACGTTATCGCGTTTCATGCATGCGTCCAGTACCTTGAGAACTCGTCCGCACCGGCTCCAGGGTTCCAGCCATGAAGGCAACCGCGCCCATCGCTTCCGCTGCAAGCAGCGCTTCGCAGCGGCCCAGCAACGCTCGTGGACTCGTCGTGGTCTTTGCCGTCACGCTCGCTGTGCTGCAATATATTGATCGCGTTGCCATCTCTCAAGCGGCGCCGCTGGTGATGAGAGACCTGGAGCTTTCCAAGGAGCAGATGAGTTGGGTGTTCAGTGCATTTACGCTCGCGTACGCCCTGTTCGAAATCCCGGGTGGATATCTTGGCGACCGGATCGGCCCTCGTCGAGTGCTGGTGCGCATCGTTCTGTGGTGGAGTTTCTTCACGGCGGCCACGGGATGGGCTTTCAGTCATGCATCGCTCGTCATGGCACGGTTCCTGTTCGGTGCTGGTGAGGCAGGTTGTTTTCCGAACCTCACCAAGGCAATGAAGCGCTGGCTGCCGGCCGAGGAGCGATCCCGGGCCCAGGGTATTATGTGGATGTGTGCTCGCTGGGGGGGGGCGATCACGCCACTGATCGTGTACGCCTGCCTGCTCGTGATGACGTGGCGGCAGGCGTTCATGGTCTTCGGCGCGATTGGCGTGGTGTGGGTGATCGTCTTTGCGTGGTGGTATCGGGATGACCCACGGACTCACCCTCAGGTCAACCGTGCCGAGGCAGCGCTGTTGCCGGAGCCGGATGCTATCGATCAGGGTCACGGTCACGTGCCCTGGCGGCGATTGGTTTCGTCTCCCACCGTCTGGTGCCTGTGTGGGCAATATGCGGCTTTAAGTTACGCCTGGTATTTTTTTGTGACGTGGTTTCCCACCTACCTGCTTGAGGCACGAGGCTTTGATCTCAGGCAAAGCGCTGTTTTGGCCGGAACCCCGCTTCTGCTGGGAGGCTTCGGATCGCTGTCAGCGGGCTGGATCACGCCGGTGCTTTCTCGGCGCGTTGGCTTGGGGTGGACCCGTCGGCTTCTCGGCATCTTTGGTATGACATCGGCCGCCGTCTGTCTCGTTGCCTCGACGGTGGTGGTCAATCCGTATGCAGCGGTCACTCTTATTGCATTGGTCAGCTTTTTCATGGACCTCACAATGCCCGGCTCGTGGACGACCTGCATGGACATTGGCGGTCAGGCCACCGCAACGCTCGCAGGCGCGATGAACATGATGGGAAATCTCGGTGGTTTTCTGTCGCCGATTATTCTGGGCATGATTGTCAGCCAGACAGGAGATTGGACGATGACGTTCTTTGTGACGGCGATCATCTGTCTGACTGGTGCCGTGATGTGGCTGTTCATCGACCCGATCACTCCTCTCGATAGCAGTGTCTCCCGTGATGCGTGAAGGACACGACCGATCTGGGACGCCCCTCCTTGGAAACGAGGATCCGGCTATCTTCACAATTCAGTCGGTCGCGGCAGGGCCGGCCGGGAGTCTGCCCCTCACTGACCGCATGCTGCGGGAGAATCCAAGTGGGGACTTGTTCGGGCTCTCCCAGAATGTCGGCATGGGGTGGCCAGCGACAGCCGCCGCGGATCGGCAGTTCCTGATCCTGTCAACGCAGGGAGGAATTCGGGCTGCCGATGGTGTGCCGGTGGCACTCGGCTATCACACGGGGCATTGGGAGATTGGTCTTCTTGTGCAGGCTGCGGCAGAGGAGTTTCGTCGTTGCGGTGCGATTCCCTTCGCTGGATTCTGCTCTGATCCGTGCGATGGTCGGACCCAAGGAACGACGGGAATGTTTGACAGCCTTCCCTATCGCAACGATGCAGCGATCGTCTTTCGACGACTCGCCCGATCGCTGCCGCAGCGGGCTGGCGTGCTTGGGATCGCGACCTGTGACAAGGGATTGCCGGCCATGCTCATGGCGGGGGCGGGGCTGCCCGAACTTCCAGGCGTGATCGTACCCGGCGGTGTCACGCTTCCGCCACGTGACGGCGAGGATGCAGGCTCGATTCAGACGATCGGCACACGGTATGTCCATGGCTCATTAACGCTCGAGGAGGCAGCCGATCTCGGCTGTCGGGCCTGTGCATCACCGGGGGGTGGATGCCAGTTTCTCGGGACGGCTGCGACGGCTCAGGTTGTTGCCGAGGCGCTCGGTCTGACGCTTCCACACGCGGCGCTCGCCCCGAGCGGGCAGCCCGTATGGCGGGATCTGGCCGTCCGCTCGGCACGGGCCCTCATCAAAAATGCTGCGACCGGGATGACGACACGACAGATCCTTACTCCGGCAAGTCTCGGTAACGCCATGGTGGTGCACGCCGCGTTCGGGGGGTCGACGAACCTGCTGCTGCACATTCCCGCGGTCGCCCATGCAGCCGGGCTGCCAGTGCCGACCGTGGATGACTGGATCGCCGTCAATCGCCGCACACCCCGGCTTGTGAGTGTGCTGCCGAACGGACCGATTCATCATCCAACTATTCGGGTCTTTCTGGCCGGCGGTGTGCCCGAGGTGATGTTGCATCTTGCTCAGCTTGGCTTGCTCGACATGTCCGCCCGTACGATCGTCGGCCTCACGCTTGGCGAGCAGTTGGAATGGTGGGAGGCCAGTGAGCGACGCCAGCGGTTTCGTGAACTCCTCAGCTCTCTCGATGCCGTTGATCCCCATGACGTGATCATGTCACCACGGCAGGCACAAGAACGCGGTCTCCGGGGAACGATCGCTTTCGTTCGCGGCACGATTGCTCCCGAGGGAGCCGTGGTGAAGGCGACGGCAATCGATCCCCGTGTGGTCGACCGTGACGGCATCTTTCGGCACATCGGCCCAGCGCGGGTATTCGCGAGTGAGCGGAGAGCAATGGCTGCAATCAAGGAGGGATTGATTCGCGAAGGCGATGTCCTTGTGTTGGCCGGAATCGGGCCAATGGGTACCGGCATGGAGGAAACCTATCAGGTGACAAGTGCCCTCAAGCGTCTTCCCTTCGCCAACCGCGTCGCACTGGTCACCGACGCCCGCTTTTCGGGCGTTTCGACCGGTGCGTGCATCGGCCATGTGGGCCCCGAAGGACTGGCAGGGGGACCGATTGGAAAACTCATTGATGGGGATGTGATCGCTATCGTGATCGAGACTCGTTCTGCGACCGGGCGCGTTGACCTGGTCGGGCACGGGGCTCAGGAGTTCACTCCTGAGATGGCAATCCACGAGTTGGCAACGCGACCCATCCGATCCGACCTTGTGGCCCATCCGGAACTTCCAGACGATACTCGTCTGTGGTCGGTTTTGCAGCAGGTGAGTGGTGGGACATGGGCAGGGTGCGTGTACGACGCGGAGCGAATTCATGCGGCACTCACTCGATCGATCAACGAGCATGGAGTTCCTGGAGCGAGTTGAATGAGGACTGGTATGACGTGGCTGGGAATCGTGCTGGTGGTAGTCGTATCGCTGAGTTCCACATGGTCGTGGGCAGACCAGGAACGGCCCAATGTGGTGGTCATCGTGGCGGATGACATGGGATATGCCGACATTGGAGTGCATGGCTGCACCGACATTCCCACGCCAAATATCGACCGCATCGCCAGTCATGGAATCCGCTTTACCGATGCCTACGCGAACGGTTCTTTTTGCACGCCCACCCGGGCGGCGCTCATGAGCGGACGTTACCAGCAGCGACACGGCAACGAAGATCTTGATGATGTGACCGGTCCTCTCCCGCTCGCCACGCCGACACTCTCGGAGCGACTCCGCGCTGTTGGCTACGCGACTGGCCTCGTTGGCAAGTGGCATCTCGGCCTGATCGATGGCTATACCCCGCTCGACCGTGGCTTCGATGAATTCTTCGGAATCCTTGGTGGTGGGCACCATTACCTGCCGCAAGCAGTCGCAGCGTCGGGCGTTCGCCGTGGGACATACACATCGCCACTGCAGCGGAACCGCGAACCGATTGAAGAATCCCGGTATCTCACAACCGCGTTTGGCGAAGAGGCCGCCGCTTTTATTGAGCGACGGCAGCCGATGGACAAGCCGTTTTTTCTCTGTCTTGCCTTCAATGCAGTCCATACACCTCTTGAGGCGACGGCTGAGTATCTGGACCGCTTTGGTGGGATCGTTGATCAGAGACGCCGCATCTATGCAGCGATGCAGGCAGCGATGGATGATGCCGTGGGGCTGGTCTTACAGGCTCTCAAGAGCACCGGGGCAGAGACAAACACACTTGTGATTTTCACAAACGACAATGGCGGGCCGACAACGCGCAATGCTGTCAATGGTTCGAGCAACGTGCCGCTCCGAGGTTCAAAGTGCGAGACGTTTGAGGGTGGCATTCGCGTCCCCCTGCTCATGCAATGGCCTGGTGTTCTTCCGGAAGGCCACACCGACGAGCGGCCCGTGATGACATGTGACATCACGGCCACGATACTGGCTGTCGCTGGTGGAGATGCATCGGGTAGTGACGGGGTCAACCTGATTCCGTTTGTGACCGGAACGGCTCATGGCCAGCCCCATGAGGCACTCTTTTGGCGATGCCGCACACGGAGCAACAACTACGCGGCCCGGATCGGCCGCTGGAAGTTTGTGCATTCGACCGAGGGGGATGCTATGCCGGGTCCAAAACAGATGCCCGCGCGAGACATGCTGTTTGACTTGGCAGCCGACATGGGAGAACAGCACGACCTTGCGGGAAAGCATCCGGAGGTGTTGGCTGAATTGAGATCCCGCTACGAGATCTGGAGCCATGAAGTCGATGCCGACCGCGAGCAGCTGGCGCCATTTCGGCGTCCGCGGCTGAAGTTTCCGGACGAGACCATTGATTCGTGGCATGGGTACCGTCGACACCGTTTCACGTTTCAGGGCCGCCCGGCCTGGGTTGTGCAACCGGAGCAGCCACGGCCGGGTAATCCTTGGTCCTGGTGCATGATGTTTCCCGATGCCTTCACCCAGCGGTGTGCGGCACCGCAGTTGCTCGCTGCGGGCTTTCACCATGCCTACCTGGACGTGGGCAATACGTTTGGCTCCCCTGACGCGGTGCGACATCTTGCCGCATTCCATGACGAGCTTGTTCATCGCGGTTTCGCCCCCCGGGCAGCACTTATCGGAATCAGCCGCGGCGGCCTCTATGCCCAACGGTATGCCGCCGAACATTCGGACCACGTCGCCGTGATCTATGGCGATAATCCCGTCTGCGACTTCAAGAGCTGGCCGGGAGGAAAGGGGACAGGCAAGGGCAGCCCGAAGGACTGGGCGGCCTGTCTCACCGCCTATGGTTTTTCCGATGAGGCTGAGGCGGTGGCATATCGCGGCAATCCGGTCGATGCGCTAGCTCCGCTCGCTGACGCCCAGATCACGATGGTACATGTCATTGGTGACAAGGATGACGTCGTCCCGCCGGCGGAGAACACATTAATAGTTGAGGAACGATACCGAGCGCTGGGCGGTAGGATTCTCGTGATTCATGAGGCTGATAAGGGCCATCACCCCCACGGCCTTACGGATCCACGGCCGATCGTCGAGTTCATCGTTGAACATGCCAGCCTTGACCGTCCTTGAGAGACGCTCATGAACGGCCCGGCTTCACCGCGCACACCGGAAAGAAGTGATCGACCTGCTGTCACTGCCCACGCGACGTGAGAACATACCGCATCAGATCGTTGAATTCCTGACGATCTTTCAATTGTCTCACAAGATGTTCGGGCATTAACGAAACGCTCGACTCGACAATTTCATCGATGTCTTCGCGGGCAATCGTGATTGGGGCCGACTGGGCAAGATTGCGTAGCGTGATTTCATCAGCGGACTCGGCGATCCGTAGCCCGGTTTGCTGACGGCCATCAGCCGTGATGACCGTCACCTGAACATAGTCCTTGGCAATCAGTTTCGATGGATGGAGAAGTGATTCAACAAGTTGCTCCGGTGTCAGCGAGGTTTTTAACTCTTCCAGATTCGGGCCGAGTCGTGCACCACCGGCAGGTGGGTTGTGGCACGTTGCACAGGCGGCAGCAGACTTCATGAAAATGGTCTTGCCGCGGGCGACGTCGCCCTTCTCGGTTGCGATTCGCGCGAGTTCCGTTGCTGATGACGCAAGCAGTTCCTGCTCCAACGCGAGGTTCGCAAAAACTTCGCTGTTCATTGCGAGTTCTTGGGCAAGGAGTTCCGGCTCCAAAGGATGTTCGGCAAGCAAGTCTGCCGGGCTCCAAAACGTCGTTCGTGTGATGGTCTCAGACCGGACCCGCTTGACCGAACCCGGTGCGATAGCCGAGGCGGTATTGCCCCAGGTGTTGCGGACGAACGTGAGAACCGCTGCCAGTTCTTCGTCGGTCAAAAGGCTCCGGAAGGCAGTCATCGGAGGCACTCCCTTGGCCGGGTCGTATCGCTTCCCGTGAACATCCATTGGGCCCCAAAGTCCGTGCAAGGCCAACTTGATCAGCCGCTCCTCATCGCCGGTCACCCAGGCGCTGCCGACGAGAGAAGGATAAATGACCCCATTGCCCTTGCCATTGGTAAGATGACATGTGCCGCAATGTGCTTCGCGTTGGTAGATCTGCGCGCCAAGGGTGTACGCCTTGTGGTTGCCTCCGGCCAGATGCTGGGGCGGGTCAAACGTTACGAACTCGATCGCCGCCGGAGCTGCGAAGTCACTGGCGCCAGTCGCATCGACAGTATGCCAAAAGTGGTCAACCGTTTTGGCTGCCACGACGGCATGCGGCACGGTGGAGGCGAGCAACTTGTTCAAAAGTGCTTCATCCTTCACATGATGCTGCTGGTGGAGCCACAGGGCCTCGAGCAGGTGGTGCGATTCGATTTCGTCATTCGGATCAAAGCCAGCCATCCACTGGCGAGTGGCGGCAATCACTTCATCTGAGTTGCGGCTGCTGAGTTCCACTCGAGTGCGGTGGCGAACCCCGTTGATCGGATGCTTGAGATTGTCGAGGAGCGCCTCGATCGGCTCCCCCGCGATCTTTACCGGTTTTTGCAGCGGTCGATTCTTGACTGTCAGCCGGACGATCCGGCCATGGCGGTGATCGCGATTGGGGTCGCGAATGTTGTGCTGCATGTGCCCGATGATGACATTCTGCCAATCTGAGACATACAATGCGCCATCCGCGCCGATGACGGCGTCCGTTGGTCGGAAATTACGATCTTCGCTGTTGAGCAGTTCGATGCCAGGTGTTCCCCACACCTCACCAAACCGACGCTCCTTTGTAGCGACGCCTTCGTCCCCCCCGATTTTCACGTCGACAGCGGCGACCACCTTGTCGCCATTAAAAAACTCGACCTTACCATTATTGAACCGCCGCTCAAATCCCTTGCGATTCCAGACCCTCACTTCAGAGACCTTGACGGGCGCTGAGAAATCGCCCCGCATCCATGGATTCTGTTCCGTGTTGGTATGCGCGAAGTTGTCCTTGTTGCCGTCCACAAGGAGTTGCACCGGAAACTGCCCGTTGTTGTACTCGCTCGACTGCCTGAGCGTCGCCGCGGGGGCGATGTTTTTCCCGTCGCTGATGACTTCAACTTCAGCGATGTTCATCTGCTCCTGGCCCGTGACGCTCAGCCTGAAGCCGGTCACCAGAGCGTTCTTGAATTCCGGACACGTGACGGTGATGAGCCCGCCATCTGAACTGACGGTCAGCCCCCGCGTGGCGGGCGTCACAGATACCTTCTCCTCGACCGCACCACCCCGATCGAGGTCATACTGCTTGACCCCAAGAAATCCGATCGTGTTGCAGATCAGGAAATCCTGCTGCAACTCCGCGGGAAA
>JAQBZA010000036.1 GCA_027622795.1 Planctomycetota bacterium
CATTGGCTCTCCGATCTGTGATTCACGGCTCTTCCGGAGTCTGCTGGGGATGTGGCAAAGCCGTATGCTTGTGGTGACGGGTCAAAGAAGTACGTATGGTATCGAGTCGGGATCTCTTTCGCGATGACCTGTCCGAGGCAAAAGGAAAAGGCATGATTCGTAGCCCCACCCTCTGCAGCCTGGCGTGGCTCCTTGTCACGCCGATGGTATTTCCCGGGGAAACATCACGCGCCGAATCCCCGAGTCAGGTTTCAACGGCTGGGGCGAGGTATGAATTGCCAGCCACGGAAGAGGGCCTTCCTGGAGAAGGGCCACTGCGGCGGTACGAAGGGTACGTGAATGGCTGGCGCACCCGTCGAGCGCGGTGGTCCCAGCGTCAGGAAGCGGACCGCGGTGCGGTGGTGTTTCTCGGTGACTCGATCACCCAGGGCTGGGGAGACGACTTCGCCACGCGATTTCCGGGCATGAAGGCCGCCAACCGAGGGATCGGTGGCGACACAACCCGCGGCATGTTGATTCGCTTGGAGGAGGACGTGCTCGCGCTCGACCCGGCGGCCATCGTCATCCTCGCCGGCACCAATGACGTGGAGATCGGGATCGAGCCCGAGGCGATCACCCGAAATCTGGGCCGGATCATCGAAAGTGTCAAACGTCATGACAAGCAATCGGGTCGTGCGACACCGATCATCCTGTGCCGCGTCTTTCCCAGTTCCGCCGCAAAGAAACGGCCTGCCGAAACGATCCGGAGGCTCAACACGCTGATCGAAAATTCCGTCCGCGGCGACGCACAGGTCACCCTTCTCGACACCTGGACGTTATTTGCCGACGCCAATGGTGATGCTTCGCCAGCCTTCTTTCCGGATCTCCTGCACCTCAATCCGGCGGGGTATGACATGTGGGCGGCCGCCCTGCGGCCTGTTCTTGCGACGCTCGGCTTTGTCGACCCGGCTGCCGCCACCGTGGCCAGGCCCAACGTCATTCTCTTCATCGCCGATGATGTGAGCTGGGACGATGTCGGCTGCTACGCATCTGGCGAGCGGAATATGGCGGCAAGAACCCCACGCATCGATCAACTCGCCGCCACCGGCCGACGGTTTGATGCCGCGATTCTCACCGCCAGCAGTTGTTCACCGAGCCGGTCGAGCATCATCACTGGCCGCTATCCACACAACTGCGGCCGGGCGAGCGAATTGCACCAGCCAATCGCTGCGCACCTGCCCTGGTTTCCCCGGCTCATGCGGGAGGCAGGGTATTTCACAGCGTTGGTTGGAAAGAATCATATGACGGTTGATCAGCCACAGCCGGGAGAGTCCGCTCCGCCCGCAGCGTTTGATGTCGTGAAAAAAGGATTCGTTCCCGGCAATCGTGGTGGGCATGCCGAGTGGGTGCAGACCGTTCGTGAGCGGCCGCGAGACAAACCGTTTTTCTTCTGGTTCGCCGCGCTCGATGCCCATCGTGACTGGGATGGTGACGCCGATTGGCGGGAAGATCTCTACGGACTGCAACACGAGCACACGGCGGGTGACGTTCCCCCGTTTCTGGTTGATGATCCGGCCACACGGGCTGACCTTGCTTCGTACCGCAACGAAGTCACACGATTCGATTACTTCGTGGGTCAGGTCGTCGATGAATTGGCGCGGCAGGAAATTCTCGACAACACGCTCCTGATCGTGATGGCCGACAACGGGCGGCCCTTTCCCAGGGCGAAGACGAGACTGCATGACTCCGGCATGAAGACACCGTTTGTCGTGCACTGGCCGCAGGGGCTGGGGCAACCAGGCATCCCGACCAAGAGTCTGGTCAGCGCGATCGACATCGCCCCCACGGTCCTTGCCGCCGCCGGCATCGAAGCGGCCGACACGATGCAGGGCGTGAGTTTTCTACCCATTCTCGTCGATCCGGAGGCCGAGGTGCGGAGGGTCGCTTTCTCGGAGCACAACTGGCATGACTACGAGGCCCATGGTCGGGCGGCTCGAACCAGCGACGGCTGGCTCTACATTCGCAACCGCCGTCCCCTGCTTGCTTGGCAAGGGCCGGCTGACTCGGTGCGGTCACCGGCGCACAGATCGCTGATCGCTGCGCGCAACGCCGGAAGCCTCTCGGCAGCGCAGGCCGACGTCTTTCGGGCACCGCGACCAGACGAGGAGTTGTATTTTACGCCCGACGATCCCGCTCAACTCAACAATCTGGAAGCCGACTCGGCACACGCTGCTGACCTCGAGCGGATGCGGAAACTCCTCGCCGACTGGACCGAACAGACCCGCGACAGTGACCCTGCCGATCTCTCGTCTGACGAGCATGATCGTGAGACGGGCCTGCTGCTACCGAAGTCTCGTGAATCCCGAAACTGGTTCCGTGGCACCCCTGCCGGCTGGGATCGTGATGCCGCACACGCCCTGGAAGCGGGGCCCCGGTAGCCACAAATCGACGGCCAGACCGCTGTTTGGGACGCTCTTGCGACCAATTCGGTTGACCCCTACAGTCCTGCCGAATTTTGTATTCGATCCAGGCGGCGGCGAAGCGGACACCCACTCCATGAAGAACCAACGTCCGCGTTTCGTAGCCGTCGGTGCTGCCGGCTTCTGCGTTCTCATGCTGGCACTAGCCGTGCGGGACGTCAGCGTGGCCCAGGCAAGTGAGCCGCAGCCCACCGCACCGCCTCCGCTCGAGCCGATCATGCGACCGTCACAGATCGTGCCTGAGCAGCCAAAGGCCATCTCGCGGCCTGAGTCGTGGCCCGGCGGCAAGAAGACCGATGGCAATCCCGACGCCATCGGCAAGCACATCCTCTCGAGCATTCGCGAAAACCCGGGTGCCCCGCTCGAACCGCTTGACGCTGTCACCCCGGAGGCGGTCGCCGGCACGGTGATCCAGGCCCAATACACCGAGTCGTTCGTGCCGCCCCAGTTGCCGGCATCGGCCACCACCACATCGCAGGATCTTGCCCGGCTCAACATGCAATCGCTCGAGACGGCCATGGTGGTGGCGCGGGTTGGGCCTGAGGTGGTGCTTGAGGGCGATCTCATGACTCCCGCCGCGAGCGAGTGGTTGGCCAAGGTTTCTCCCGGCCTCCAGCCCGAGCAAATCCGTGAACTCAAACTGATGATCTACAAGCAGGTGCTCACTCCTCATGTCGAAACGCTACTTGTCTTCGTTGACGCCTGTCGCACGATCCCTGAAGAACGCCTTCCCGAGATCGAAGCCAAGGTGAATGAGGCCTTTGACGAGTCCCAGTTGTCGAAGATGATGCAGGAGGCCGGCGTGAACGGCATTCGGGAGTTTGAGCAGAAGCTACGGTCGCAAGGGCAATCACTCGATCGGATGCGAAAGATGTTCTTTGAGCGGGCCCTTGCTCAGCAGTGGCTCTCGACCCAGGTCGAGACCGATGACGAAATCCCCCACGCAGACATGATATCGTGGTATGAGAACCACTTGTCCGACTACGAGTTTCCTAGCCGAGTCCGGTTTGAACAACTCACGGTGAAGGTTTCGCCCGCGCAGCCTCGTGAGCAGTCGTGGAACAAGCTCGCCGCCATGGGCAATGAGGTGTTCGGTGGGCGGCCGTTTGCCGATGTGGCCCGTGAAAAGTCGGAGGGCCCGACAGCCTCGAGCGGCGGCGTGTATGACTGGACGACCAAGGGGGCACTGGTTTCAAAAGTGGTCGACGAGGCGATCTTTCGTCTGCCTGTCGGTCAGTTGAGCACAATCCTCGATGACGGCTCCGCCCTCCACATCATCCGCGTCACCGAGCGAACCGAGGCGGGCCGGACGCCGTTCATTGAAGCCCAAACCGGAATTCGTGAGAAACTGCTCGAGGATCGTAAGAGGACGGAAATGGAGGCCTACCTTAAACGGCTGCGGGAGCGGACGCCGGTGTGGACGATCTTCGATGACGACCCCGCCGATACGGTTACTGCCGGCCGCCCCTCTTCGCTGCGGTAGCAGACTGTAGGACAATTTTACCCGGATGACTTCTTCCAACGTCAGTTCGCATCCCGGTCTGCGAAGACGACCGCCCGGCGAGTACGGTCGATGCCGATGAGTCCGCCGGTCACTGGGTCGGTCGCAAAGCCTTGGCCGGGAAATGGGCAGTGGAGGGCTTCGACAAGTTCGAGCGTGCCACCCGTCTTCGGAAGCCTCAGCCGATAGAGCACACGGAAGTGGTGATGCGACACCAGCAGTGTGTCGCCCTCCCAAATGCCACCGGAGCCACTCATGCCGTCCCAGTCAGCGATGATCTCCATGGGAAATGTGAACCGCCGCCGCTCGTGATCAAAGCTCCCAGGTTCGTATTCTACAAGAACGGTTCGGGCGTTCTCGTCGCCGTAACGGGCGAAGCAACACCACCAGCATCCGTCCCGTTGGACGCACCAGACGAGACTCCCCGGCGGATCGGGAAAGACGTGATGCACTGTGAGCGTACCCGCTGTTGGATCATAGACCCGGATGTCGGACTCATGGGGGACTGCCGGATAGTTTGAATGAGCACACCACACCTTTCCCGCGTAGAGAAAACCGCTGTTGAGGTGTTTCGTGTCGGGTGAGGTCACAGTTGCCGTCAGACATCCCGTCGCGCGATCGTAGCGGGCCACCGTAGTGCTCGAAATGGCGTAGACGCTCTCACGATCGCCCGCCGCCGCCTGGGTGGCATGAGGCGAGGCGAGGAGGCGGGAAGTGGTCCAGCCTGGTGCTCGCGGCAGTGACGAACTTGTCGCCTCAGGCGTCACCGCGATCAGCAGAACGAGAATCAAAGCGTGCATGACGGAGTATCGTTGCCGATGCCTGTGACGACGGCTAGACTGCCGCGTGACGGGCCGCGTTTTCGCCTCCTTCAGGAGAAGCACCATGAGTGCCCCAACTACCAAACCAGTTGCCGTCCCTCCGTGGCCCGGCGCCAAGGCCGACGGCTTGGTCCGCCTCGAGATCAATGGCGAATCGGCCGAACTCCCAATCATCGTGGGAACCGAGGGCGAGCGGGCGCTCGACATTGCCAAACTCCGGGCGACTACCGGGACGATCACGCTCGACGAGGGCTACGTCAACACTGGTTCCACCACAAGTGCGATCACCTACCTCGACGGTGAACAGGGAATTCTCCGCTACCGCGGCTATCCGATCGAGGATCTTGCCGCCAAGGCCGACTATGTCGAGGTCGCCTACCTTCTGATCTACGGTGAGTTGCCGACCAGCGACGAATTGGACTCGTTTCGCACGTCCTTGTCTCACCACACCATGATTCACGAAGACATGCGGAGTTTCTACAACGGCTTCCCACGGGATGCACACCCGATGGCCATTGTGGGGAGTGTGGTTGGAGCCCTCTCCACCTTCTACCAAGACTCGCTTGACGTTCGTGATCCACGGCAGGTGGAGGTGAGCGTGCATCGCCTGCTGGCGAAGTTACCGACGATTGCGGCCTACAGCTACAAGAAGTCGGTCGGCCAACCGCTGATGTATCCACGGAATGACCTCGGCTACTGCGAGAACTTTCTGCAGATGATGTTTGCCGTGCCGTGCGAGGAATACCATGTCGACCCAGACTTTGCCGACGCGCTCGACATGCTTCTGATCGTGCACGCTGACCATGAGCAAAACTGCTCCACATCAACCGTTCGCATGGTCGGGTCGAGTGATGCCAACCTGTTCGCCAGTATCTCGGCCGGCATCTCGGCACTCTGGGGGCCGCTTCATGGCGGGGCCAATCAGGCCTGCGTGGAGATGCTGGAGCGGATCGGAGCCGACGGTGGCAACGTCAAGAAATATGTCGATCTTGCCAAGAAGAAAGACTCCGGATTCCGCCTCATGGGCTTTGGCCACCGGGTCTACAAGAACTACGATCCGCGGGCAAAGTTGATCAAAGCCACCTGTGACAAACTCTTGGCCAAACTCTCGATTCGTGATCCGATCTTCGACATTGCCCAGCAGCTTGAGGAGGTGGCACTCGCCGACGAATACTTCATCGAGCGAAAACTCTACCCCAACGTTGATTTCTATTCCGGAGTGATTTACCGGGCGATGGGAATTCCAGTGCAGATGTTCACCGTGCTGTTTGCGATGGGGCGGCTGGCCGGCTGGATCGCCCACTGGATTGAAATGCACCACTCACCCACCAAAAAGATTTGCCGTCCCCGACAGATCTACACAGGTGAAAAGAGGCGCGAGTTCATACCGATCACGCAGCGAACCTAGGCTCTGTCTGGAAACCCAGGATTAGGCTACGAGCCGACGGTAGCCTTTTCACACAGAACCTAGAACACATCCCGTTTATCTGTAGCGACGGTCAGACAAACTGAGAAAGGTAGGCGAGAGGGTCGGCGAACGCGCGAGGAGCGTTGGGCGTATCCTCGCCCCGCGACAATCTGAAAGACCGCGAAGCGGCGACTTTTGCCGCCCTCGAGCCTGCGATACACGTAAGTTGGATGCGCTCTAGAACACTTGACCTAGAACACGTGGTCTCATCGGCTCCGCTTCCCACGGAAAAACTCGGTGAGAATGTTGCCGCACTGTTCGGCCAGCACGCCACCGATGTGTTCGACTCGATGGTTGAGCCGAGTATCCTCGAAGAGACGGTAGAGGGACACGACAGCGCCGGCCTTCGGATCAGCGGCGCCCCACACGACCTTCGGCACCCGCGCCTGAACAATGGCTCCGGCACACATCGGGCAGGGTTCGAGCGTCACATAGAGCGTGCAGCCATCCAATCGCCAGCTACCTTGTTGGGAAGCAGCCTGCGTGAGAGCGATCATCTCGGCATGGGCCGTAGGGTCGGCCAGTTGCTCGCGTTGATTGTGGGCGCTGGCAATGACACGGCCGGCGGCCACCACCACAGCTCCCACCGGCACCTCATCCTCAGCGGCAGCTGCCCGGGCCTCCTCGAGTGCCAGCCGCATCCAGCGGTCATGCGGCTGCTCCCCGGAGAGGAACCGCTGGAGTCCCGCGTCCTGATCGTCGTGTTCATCGAAATCCATGGCCCAGACTCTACCCGATGCCGTGTCACGGCGACTTGGGAACCGTGGTGGCTTCGGGTAGTATTCGTTACCTACCCCCGTTCCCTGGAGCACTTTTCCCATGGACCCGACTACCCTCGTTCTCCGCTGGGCCCACATCATGGGTGCCGTGATCGCCATCGGCGGCCTTGCCTTTGCCCGTTTCGGCCTGCTGCCGGCTCTGGCTGACTTCGAGGAGGAAACCCGCACCAAGGTCCATGACGCAATTCGCCGTCGGTGGATGCCCTGGGTGATGATTGCGATCACACTGCTGCTCGTGAGCGGGCTGGCCAATTTTCTGCTGTTCAATGGACTCGTGAAGGAACAGGGCTGGGCTGGTGGCACCTGGATGCGGCAGACCAGTTATCACGCACTGTTTGGCGCGAAGTTCTTGCTGGCTATGGCAGTTTTCTATTTCGCCAGCGGCCTGGTCGGTCGTGGGCAGGGCACGCAGTGGATCCGTGACAACCGTGAGACGTGGCTCACCGTCACGCTCGGGATGGCCGTCGGTATCGTGATGATCTCGGGCTGGATGCGGCAACTTCACACGGGCCCCAACATCGTCGCCGATGGGGGAGTGGACCTCGGGAATACCGATGTCGATCGCGACGCGTCGGCCGCGCGGTATCGGGATGGTGAAGCGGGCTCACGGTTTCGTGCCCCCGAGGGAGGACTCATCCTGCCAGGAGCCGAGCAGGAAACCTCCCCCGGATCCACGGAGACGATTGAAACCAAGAATCAACAGACCACCGAAGCCGGCACCCCTCAGTAAGGCGGTCACGTCGCATGGATAAGAAAGAAAAAAAGCGGATGGAAGTGCTGCATCAGAAGATTGCCAAGTTGCAGCAGCAGTTGGCCGGTGCAAAGAAGCAGCCCGATGATCCAACTGAGGTCCCACGGCTCGAACAGGCACTCGCCGCGGCCCATGCCGAGTTGGCGTCCTTGAAGAATTCCTGACATGGGCTTCGTCAACCTTTTTCCATTCTTTGGTGGCAAAAAGTCGAAGGTCGACCTCTGGCGTCGCTACGAGAAACTCCAGGAAAGTTCCTCGGGCACGATGTCGACCTTCTATAAGGTTCGTGACCGGAGAACCGGCGAGGTGGTTGGGCTGAAGGTTGTCAACATGGCCAAGGCAGGGCCAATCGAACATCGCTATCGCAAACTCGGCAAGCCCAACGAAGGTGAGATCGGGATGGCCATTACGGGCCCGAAGATCGTGAAGACGCTTGATTGGGGAACAACGCTTGAAGGTGGCCTCTACCTCGTAGAAGAGTTTGTGGAGGGGCGTTTGCTCCATGTGCTCATCTCATCCCGGAAGGCTCTTGACCGAACTCGCCGACTCAACTTCATCCGTCAAGCCGCTGAGGCGATCGGTGCTGTCCATGCCGCCGGTTTCGTGCATCGCGACATCTGCCCGCGGAACTTTCTTGTCACGCCAGATGACTGTCTCAAACTCTTTGACTTTGGTCTCACGGTGCCGGACAAACCGGCTTTTCTTCAGCCCGGCAATCGTACCGGTACGCCCAACTACATGGCGCCGGAAGTTGTCCGCCGTCGCTCCATCGACAAACGGATCGACATCTTCTCGCTTGGCGTGACGGCTTTTGAAATTGGCACCCTCCATCTGCCCTGGCCGCGGGGTACGACCGGCCAGGCAGCTCTGTCGCACGACTCTCCGCCGGCCGATATCCGCGCCGGCTGGCCGGATATTCCGGAGCCTTTGGCTCGTGCCATCATGGCATGCCTCGAGGCCGATCCGACGCGGCGACCGGCTTCAACCGAGGTCTTTTTGAATTCGATCGCCGCCGTGAACGCGTGATTCAAGGCCTCCCTTGATGCCGGCAGCCGGGCATCGTACTGTGAAGGAAGCTCACAAGAAATCCATTCTGGGCTGCCCGAGGAGATCTTCGATGACGATGGACAAAAGCCTGCGAGTTCGCAAAGGTACCACCGGTGCCCGTGGCGTGCTGAGCCGTGCCGAGCGGATCGCCAAACTCAAGGAACTCGAGCGTTGGGAAGATGGCCGGAGTCCAATCGGTCTGCCCAAGGTACGGGTCTACAAAATGTCGATGAAGAAAAAGAAGAAAGCCAAGGCCGAGGAAGGGGCTGAGGCTGCCAAGCCCGCAGGGAAGAAATAGGCAGGCGACTCGGTTCTGGGCAATCCTACTTGGGTCGATAGTAGCTACAGCCCCTGCCGAGTAGCCGCTCGTAGCCGGTGTCGATGCCGATCATCGTCTCGGCGCCACCAAGAAACAGCGCTCCATCGGGCTTGAGCGACTTGCGCATCTTGCCGACCAGCGTTGCCCGAGTGGGCACGTCGAAATAGAGCATCACATTTCGCAGGAAGATGATGTCGCAGATCGGCATCATCGGCCAGGTGGCATTGAGGTTGAGCTGCCGAAACTCGACCAACCGGCGGCAGTCCTGCGTGATGCTCCACTTCCCCTGGAGGGGCCGGAAGTATTTCTTGAGGAGTTCGGCGGGCAGGCCCCGGTTGGTCTCGAGGTTGGAAAACAGCCCCTCACGGGCCTGGGCGAGGATCGGTTCGGAGATGTCGGTGGCGAGGATCCGCACCCGCCAGGTCGCCACCAGATCGGCAAAATGCTCGTTGAGCAGCATGGCGATGCTGTAGGGCTCCTGGCCGGTTGAGCAGGCGGCCGACCAGATTGTGAGCTGCCGCAGCACCTTTCGCTTCGGCATGAGCTCCTCAATCAGCGACCGCAGCGTTTCAAACGGGCTCTTGTCGCGAAAGAACGACGTCTCGTGGGTCATCATCGCATTGAGCACATCACGCTCGAGCGACGGGTCGAGGCCGCCCTTCATGCGATCGATGAGCGTGTCGAGGCTGGGGATCGCCCGCTTCTTGACGATCGGCATCAGCCTGGCGATCACGAGATACTGCTTCGAGTCGTCGATCACCACGCCGGTCTTGCGGCGCAACAGCGTCCGCAAAAAGCCAAACTGCTCCGGGCTGACTTTCATGGGCGGCCTTTCCGCGCGGGGCTCATCCGCCCCGCCGCCTGAGCCGCAGCGCCACCTCGGCGCCGAGCTGGGCCAGCGGCAGCACCGCATCAGCGAGGCCGGCCCGCGCCACCTCGCCGGGCATGCCCCAGACCACGCTCGAGAGCTCGTCTTGCGCCAGCACGCCGCCCCCGGCCTCGAAAATCACCCGGGCCCCGGCCAGGCCGTCGCGGCCCATGCCGGTGAGCACGATGCCCAGCGTGCCACCGCCCCACACCGCCGCCGCCGAGCGGAAAAGCACATCGGCCGCCGGCCGGCAGGAATTCTCCGGAGGATCATCGGTGAGCCGCGTCATGATGCCCCTGGCGTCACTGGCGATCGTGAGGTGCCGACCACCGGGAGCGAGCACCACGTCGCCTGGCTTAAGCGGCGCGCCATCAGCCGCCTCACGGACCGTAGTCCCGGTGAGCTTGGTCAGCCGCTCGGCGAGTTGAGCCGTAAAGAAGGCCGGCATGTGCTGCACGATCAGGATTGGTACGGGGCAGTTTTTTGCAAACGCCGGGAGCATCTCGGCCAGCGCCGTCGGCCCACCGGTGGAGACGGCAATCACGATGCCACGCACCGGCTCGCGGGAAGAGGAGGGCCGACGGGGTGGCGGGGCGGAGGCAGGCCGCGGATGAGAAAGGCCCCGTGGCACGAGCGCTTTGATTTTCGTGATCACGTCAGTCTGGATCTTGGCCGCAACCTCATCGGCCGCCAGCCCGGCCGGCTTGGCGGCGTAGTCGTTGGCGCCGGCAAGGAGGGCATCGAGCGTGGTTTTCGCTCCCCGCTCGGTGAGGCTTGAAAACATCACGACCGGCAGCCTGGGGGCAATCCGGCGAATCTCCCGAAGGGCACCGATCCCGTCGAGGACGGGCATTTCGACATCGAGCAGCACGATGTCGGGCGCCGCCGTGGCCACCATCTCCACGCCCATCTTGCCGTTCACCGCCGCCCCCACCACCTTGAGATCAGGGTCGGCACCAAGCGTGGCCGAGAGCAGGCCACGGATCGTCGCCGAGTCATCCACCAAGAGCACGCGGATCGGCTGTCGGGCTGCCGGATCGGTCACCTCCGCCGCGCTACACACGCCGAGCCCGACCAGCGTCCGGGCGAGCGACTCGGGCGCGAAAGGCTTCGTCAGATAGTCATCGACGCCCACCGCCCGGGCCTGCTCGATGCGGGTGCGGTCGCTCTCCGTGGAGATCATCAGCAGCCGCAGGTCACGATGCTGGGGGCTTTCACGGAGCCGCTTCACCAGTTCGATGCCGTCCATCACCGGCATGTGCCAGTTGACCGTGACGAGGTCTGGTCGGGGCGCACTGGCAAGCAGATCGAGTGCTTCGGCACCGTTGGATGCCTCGACGCACTCAAACCGTAGGTCGCGGAGCGCGCGGGCCACGATGCTGCGGCTCGGCTTCGAGTCGTCCACCACCAGCGCCCGCATGCTCGCCCTCCCTGTCGGCCACCACCGAAATGTCGGCTACCGCCGATACTCGTCCACGAGCCGCTGCAGATCCATCGCCATGCGGGCCAGTTCCTGCGACGACACCTGCGTGTTGGAGGCGCCTTCGGCCGTGCTCTGGGCGGCCTGCGCCACCTGCACGATGTTTTCTGCGATCTCGGAGGAGCCGGTCGTGGCCTCACCGATGTTGCGGCTGATCTCGCTCGTGGTCACCGACTGCTCCTCGACCGCGGCCGCGATCTTGGTCTGCAGTTCATTGATCCGCTCGATCACGCTGCCGATCTCACCGATCGCCGACACGGCCCGCTGGGTATCACCCTGCATCGCCTGCATCTTGGCGCCGATATCTTCGGTGGCTTTGGCCGTCTCGCGGGCGAGTTCCTTGACCTCGTTGGCCACCACCGCGAAGCCCTTGCCCGCCTCGCCGGCCCGGGCGGCCTCGATCGTGGCATTGAGGGCAAGGAGGTTGGTCTGCTCGGCGATGGAGGTGATCACGTTGACCACCTTGCCGATTTCCTCGCTCGAGATGCCGAGCGCGTGCATTGTGCCACTGGTCGTGCCGGCCAAATCGACGGCCTGACGGGCGGTGGAGGCGGCCTCCTGCGCGCTGCGGGCGATCTCATGGATGCTGGTGACAAGATTTTCGATCGATCCCGACACGATGCGGGCATTGCCGCTCACCTGTTCGGCAGCGGCGGAGACGAGGTTGGCCTGCGCAGTCGTCTCCTCGGCTGCGGCGCTCATTTGTTGGCTGACGCTCGTAAGCTCCTCAGAGGAGCTGGCTAGCGCTTGGGTATTGTCGACGATGCCGGCGACCAGTGCAGCCTGCCGGCGGGCTTCTTGGGTGAGCCGGCGGGCGATCCCGGCCGAGACGGCGAGCACGCCAAGGGCGGTCACCCCGAAGATCGCCTGGGCGAACCGCCGCAGTTGATGGGCGGGCGCCAGCACCTCAGCCTCGTCGATCTCCGAGACGAGTGCCCAACGAACCGACTGGCGGGGCGCTGCGGGATCACGGTGAATCGTCACCGGTGTCCAGGAGGAGAGTACGAGCTGGTCGCGGTAGTCGCGGATCAGGGCCGTTCCGGAGGCACCCTCGTCGATGGCGGAGCGAACGGCCACGCTGTCGACCTTGATCTTCGGGTTGATGATCGTCGTCGTCAGACCCAAATCTCGAGTGAAGCGGGATTCACTGCGGAAGAGGCGATCAGGGCCGACGGCATAGGTTTCACCCGTGTCGCCCATGCCCACCGTCTCACCGATGATGGCATTCATCCGATCGACCGGCAGTTGGAACACCACCACGCCGCGGACGTCGCGGCCATCGTAGACGGGGGCGGCGATGAAGCTGGCCGGAGCGTCGTAGGAGGGGAGATATTGCTCGAAGGGCCCGAATGCGACCGAATCACGCCGGCCACTGGAGAGGGCCTCCTTGCAGGCTCTGGCAAAGGACGTGCCACTGAAAGAGCCATTGAAGAGCGACGTGGCGAAGTCGACTTCCTTGAAAACCGAATAGACGATCGTGCCGGTCTCGGCATCGACGAGAAAGAAATCATAGATTCCGAGCCGGGCCAAAAAGTTGCGAAAGATCGGATGGAAGGTGGCATGGGCCTTCGAATAGGCCGAGCCGTCGTCGGCGGCATCGAGCAGCTGCTTGGAGCCGAGAGGGTTTTCATTGCGGCGAATGTAGAGGTCCTGGAGCCAGGCGGCGGCGTCGGGCAGCCCGTCAACGAGCGGCTGTACTGCCACGTCGCTCTCGGTTTGCCGACGGAATTCATTGGCGAAGTCGCCGGTGTAATAGGTGGCCAGATTCTTGCGGGCCTTGTCCACCGCCGCCGCATCAACGCTATCGTCGGCCAGGATTCCCTTGTAGCCATCTGTAAACTGCCGCAGGGCGTCAACGACCATCCGGTCTTCCGCCATCATCCGCAGCTGGTCTTCCATCGACGCGAAATACCGCTCCACCGACTTGGCCGTGATCGTGCGGACCGTCTCCAGTTGGTTGAATGCCTGGGCGCGAAGGCCATCGACGGCCGAGCGGTACATCAAGATGCCGGTGATCGCCAGCGGTATGAGCGAGACGGCCAGCAGGGCCAGCAGGAGCCGGTTGCCGAGCAGCGAGAGCCAGCCGGAAAAACGGGACTGAGGGGCGTCAATCGGGTCCGACATGCGAAGATCCTTGCTTGTGGGCGGGTAGTCTGGTGGCCGAGGATGAACGAGGCCGCAGCAGAGCATTCACGATACGCTGCGGATCAAGGAGATGCACGAGCTGCTGGTGGCCGGCAAAAACCCCGGTGCGGGGGTCGGTAGTCAGATCGACAAGGCTGCCGGAGGGGGGCTCGATTCGGTCGGTGGGGATCCGCTCCACGTCGAGCACTTCGTCGACCCGCAGGGCATACCGATCGTCGCCCAGCCGCACAACCAGCAGGCCACCGCCTGAGACCGGGGCGTCACCGAGCCCGAGCCTCAGCCGCATGTCGATCACGGGTACGATTTGGCCGCGCAGGTGGATCAGCCCGGCAATGGCGTCGGCCGCCAGCGGCACCGGAGTGATGCTGCCGGCGTGCAGCACCTCGGCGACCTGGGCGGAAGGCACGGCAAAACAGTGCCCCCCCACGAGAAACCCGCAGGCTTCAAGATCGGTCGGCGCAGTGGTGGGTGTGATGGCGGTCACGCAAGTTGACTCGGCAGTGGAGGGATGCTCGTGACGGTGGCGGCAAGGTCGAGCACCTCGGTGGCGATGCCGCCGAGCGAGAGCGAGCCGGCGACACCCAGCGTGGCGAGGTCGGCCTGAAGAGGAGATTCGGCTGCAGCCACATCGACGATCTGCCGCACGGCCAAGCCG
>JAQBZA010000037.1 GCA_027622795.1 Planctomycetota bacterium
CCGACGAGGGCGACCTCATGCCGTATGCCGTGCTCGATGCGATCGAGCGGTGCGCCATCCGCGACAAGCAGCTGCCAGTCGAGGTGTGGCGACGGATGCGGGTGGTCTTTCCGGAGCACGACCCGCAGCAGTTGGCGGCGTGGACAGAGCGGTTTTTCACGCTCTGGAGCCGCAACCAGTGGAAGCGCGAACGCTACGCCCCGTCGTATCATCTCGATGATGAAAATCTTGATCCCAAGACATGGTGTCGCTTTCCGATCCTCTCCGGTGGCTTTGCCCGCGAACTGGCTGACTTGCGTGCGGTTGCGGCGCGATAGTCGTTGAGAAAACCGCTCTGGAATGCCCGTGCCGCTTCGCCGGACGTTCGCGAAGGGCATCGTGCCCTTCGCTCTCTCGATGCTGGCCGCGCTCTCGCCATCCCTGGCTCCGCTTGCCAGCAACGCCGGCTCTGCGGCACGGGCATCCCCAAGCTCCGTCTTTTGGCGGTCTGGTAGTCGCGACGGTGATCTACGTCATCATTTCTGAGAGGTAGTCAGCCAGGACGTCGGCGGCGCGGTGGGCGTGTTCGCGGAGTTCGGCGAGTTCGCCGATTGCTGAGGGGCGTCGCCAGGCGAGGCGGAGGGCGGCGCCCGCCTGACGGGCGGGGCTGGGGATTGCGGCAAGGGCGGCGATGTCGGGGGCGATCGACTCGGTGGCGGTGTCGCTCACGGCGCGGATGACGTAGCAAGGAATGCTGGCCCGGGCGGCGACGGATGCAATCCACCAGGACTCCATATCAACGGCCACGGCACCCGTGGCGGCATGGAGAGCCTGCTTGGCGGCCGGCGTCGAGACGACGGTGTCGCATGTCATGAGGAGCCCGCTTGCCGGAGGCTGGCGGTTGCCGGGTTGCGGTGGGAGAGGGGGGAGTGGTCGGGTCTCGGCTGAGTCGGGGTGGCCGAGCGTGGCGGGAACGATGATCGTGGCGCGGGGGATCGCCGGATCGAGGCCGCCACAGAGCCCGGCGGCGATGATGGCCTGCCGTGGGCGGTGGCCGTCGATCACGAGCTGCGTCGCCCGCTCGACGGCGGCGCGGCCCACGCCGGCCTCGATGATGGCCAGCGACCGGGAGCCGATCTTTCCCACGGTGACCCGCCGATCTGCCGCCCGCAGTCGCATCATGCCTTCGAGCCGCTCACACAATGGCTGCGCTTCCAGCGGCAGCGCCACCACAACTCCGATATCGACCTCGTCGAAAGTCTGCTGCATATGCCCCTTAAGGTACCGTTTTTACGGTGTTTGTGGCGGGTTTCCCGTGAGCGCAAACGGCCTCGCCCCTGGCGTTGCCGATTGCTACAGTCCCGCCGCTGGAATTCGGGATCGAGGCGGATCCGCCGGCGGTTCCCCTGCCTGCAAGGAGAGGCTTTCGTGCGAGCAGTACGCGGATGGATCGAGCGAGTGCTGGTGGCCGGTCTTGTCGGATGCGGAGGCATCGCGATTGCCCAGCAGCCCGCGCAGCCTGCTCAGCCACGGCCGGCGGCCCCGGCATTTCCACAGCTCACGCCGCAGCAGCAGGCCGCGATCGAGCAGTTGCTGGCCGCCTGGGAGACCCGCAACGCGTCGGTCCGTACCTGGTCGTGCGGCTTTCACAAGTGGGAATACAACGCCTGGAGCCCGACGAACGCCGGTGAGCAGTTGGCCTTCGCCGAGAGCAGCGGCGAGATCAAGTATGCCGCTCCCGACAAGGGGCTCTTCCGCGTGAAGGCCTCAAAGCAGTGGAATCCCGAGACGCGACGATACGAGGTGCGAACCGGTGAGGCAGGTGAACACTGGGTGTGCAACGGCACGAGCATCTATGAGTTTCGCCATACCGAGCGGCAGCTTCGCGAGACGAAACTTCCTCCCGAAATGCAGGGCAAGGCGATCAGCGACGGACCGCTGCCCTTTGTGTTCGGTGCCAAGGCCGAGACGCTCAAGAAACGCTATGCGATGCGAATCATCACGCCGCCGGGCGTGACTGATCAGGTGTGGCTCGAGGCGCTGCCGCGGTTTCAGGCCGATGCCGCCAACTTCTCGAAGGTGGAGCTGATCCTCCAGGCCCGCGACCTGATGCCGTTTGCGATCCAGATTTACAAGCCGGGCGGGCAGGACCGTGATGTCTATCAGTTTGACCCCAAGACGAGCCTCATCGACCGGGGCCTCGACATGATTCGCGACTTTTCGCGACCCATCACGCCACTCGGCTATACATTTATCTCGGAAGATGCGGGGGGTGGGCAGCCGCCGGCGCCCCCGCCGCGGTCAGCGGGGCCGGTGGTGCTTCCGCGGGCCGGATGAGGATCGCGGCGTCGTGCGGATCCCGCGCGCGGTATACTAAGAAGCGAATCATTCGTCCTTCTGAGGCACCGATGCCGCTCATCGATCCTTCCCATCCGCTTGCGGATCTGCTTCGGCGCGACCGACGCTACCCGCTTGATGCCTACGTGTTCATCCTCGAAGCCTTGTCGTTTGCTCAGGAGGCGCTCGGCATGGGGCAGGAGCCGCCGGCCGAGGAACTGGAGCCGATTCCGGGGGGTGAGCCAGCGCCGGCAGGCCGCTCGCGATCGAAGACGGGGCGTTCCCGCCGCCGTCGTGCAGAACGCCACCTCACCGGCCAGGAATTGTGCGAGGCGGCCCGACAGTATGCCCTGCAGCAGTATGGCTACCTGGCTCGCACGGTGTTGGCGACATGGGGCCTGAAGTCGACCGACGACTTCGGGGAACTGGTCTTCAACATGATCGAGATCGGGCAGATGCGAAAAACCCGGCACGACAAGCGGGAAGATTTTCACGACGTCTACGATTTCCGGGAGGCGTTCTCCCGCGACCTGGCGTTCGTCGCCCCCGAGGCGGAGTGAGGCCTGTCGATGTCTGCTCAGGCCAGCCTATCGGCACGTGGCTCCCATGCCTGGCTCGCAATGGCCGTGGTGGCTGAAGTGATGTGGCTGATGTTCTTGGTTTGGATGGTATGGCAGGCGTGATTCCTCATCTCGATCGGGTGCCGTTGTGGGCGGCGTTCATCCCGCTGGGGCTCTATCTTCTTGCAGTCGGCGGAGCCCATCTCAGCCGTCGCCCGTTGGCCATCGGTGGTGGCTGGGACTGGGTGCTCCTGGGAGCGGCCGTTGCCGGCCTGATGGTGGTCGGGCCGCTGGCGCTCCTGCAGCCGGCGATGGGCAACGCGCCATGGACCGTCATCCTGTTGCTGGTGCTTTTTGTGCTGCTGGTCGCGCTTGGCGCGCTTGTGTCGCGGCCGCGGCTGGTGATCTACAACATCACGCTCGATCAGCTGCGGCCACTGCTGGCCGATGTCGTTACCGCGCTCGATACCTCCGCCCGTTGGGCTGGGAGCACGGCAGCCCTACCGGCTCGGCAGTTGGAGGTGCGGATCGATGGTCACGGACCATGGCGGACCGTCAGCCTCGTGGCAGGAGGGGAGCGATCCGGCGCCGAGGGCTGGAACGAACTCTGCCACCGGCTGCGACAGAAACTGGGCGGAGTGCGAGTCCGGGTGAGTCCGTGGGCGGCCCTTTTTCTTCCGCTGGGCGCTGCGGTGCTGGTGGCGTCATGCTGGATGGCCTACGCCTCGTCCTCACCCGGCGGCCCCGTCCCCGCCGCTCCTGCCACGTCTTCCGGAGAAGAGCCCGATGCCGGTTCACGTCGACCTGACGCCTCATGAGATCACCGTTCCGGTCGTGATTCGCAACGCGTCGCCGGCGCGGCTCTACGAGGATGCCGTCTCGCGGGAACATGCGGGCATCGTCTCCAGCGGTGCGATCGCCATCCGCTCCGGCACGAAGACCGGCCGCAGCCCGGCCGACAAGCATCTCGTCCGCCGACCCGAATCGGAACACGATGTCTGGTGGGGGCCGGTGAACCATCCGATCGACGAGCATACGTTTCTGCTCAATCGGCAGCGGGCGATCGACTACCTCAACACCCGCGATCAAATCTATGTGTGCGATGGTTATGCCGGCTGGGATCCGGCCAGCCGGCTGAAGATTCGCGTGCTCTGCGGCCGGGCCTACCACGCCCTCTACATGCACAACATGCTGATCCGCCCCTCGCTCGACGAACTCGAGCAGTTCGGCGCTCCGGATCATGTGATCTACAACGCCGGCCAGTTTCCGGCCAATCCCTACACGGCCCAGATGACCAGCCGGACGAGCGTCGATCTCTCCCTCGAGCGCCGCGAGCAGGTGATCCTGGGCACCGAGTATGCCGGGGAAATGAAGAAGGGCGTGTTTACGATGATGCACTGGCTGCTCCCCGGCCGCGGCATCCTCTCGATGCACTGTTCGGCCAACGAGGGCTCCGACGACGGGGATGTGGCGCTCTTCTTCGGCCTCTCCGGGACCGGCAAGACCACGCTCTCGGCCGATCCGGCGCGGCGGCTGATCGGTGATGACGAACATGGCTGGGGCGACGACGGCGTCTTCAACATCGAGGGGGGCTGCTATGCCAAATGCATCCATCTCTCGGCGGCCAAGGAGCCGGAGATCTATCGGGCCATCCGATTCGGCACGGTATTGGAAAACGTGGTCTACGAGCCGGCCACCCGGCAGGTCGATTTCGAATCGAGTGCGATCACGGAAAATACCCGCGCCGCCTACCCGATCGACTTCATCGACAATGCCAAGATTCCCTGCGTGGCCGGCCATCCCCGCAACGTGATCTTCCTTACCTGCGACGCCTCTGGGGTGTTGCCGCCGGTAAGCCGGCTTTCGCAGGAGCAGGCGATGTATCACTTCCTTTCCGGCTACACCGCCCGCGTGGCCGGCACCGAGATGGGGATCGTGGAGCCGCAGGTCGCTTTCTCGGCCTGCTTCAGTGCCGCCTTCCTCGTGCGGCATCCGGCCGTGTACGCCCGGCTCCTGGCGGAGAAACTCCAGCGGCATGGAGCCCATGCCTGGCTCGTGAACACCGGCTGGACCGGCGGCGCCTACGGCACCGGCCGGCGGATCGACCTCGGTGTGACACGGCGAATCATCGACGGCATCCATGCCGGCACGCTTGCCCACGCCCCCGTGGCCCGCGATCCCGTCTTCGGCCTCGAGGCCGTGACGGCGGTTCCCGGAGTCGATCCGCAGGGGCTCGTGCCTGCCGAAGCCTGGAGCAGTGCCTCCGCCTGGGAGCAAGCAGCCCGAAAATTGGCCTCTCGCTTTCGGGAAAATTTTCAAACCTACGCGGCGGAGGCCGGAGGGGATATTCTAGAGGCAGGTCCAGTTGCCCACTGAAACGTCTCCGAAAGGATCATCCATGTCCAACGTCGTGCTGTTTGCGATCTGTGCTCTCTGTGGCCTGATGACGATGTTTGCCGATACGAGCCGTGCCGATTCGCCGCTGTCGGGCACGATGAAGACAATCGATGGGAAAGATGTCGATCTGGGAACCTATCAGGGCAAGGTCGTGCTGATCGTGAACGTGGCCAGCCGCTGTGGGGCGACACCCCAGTATTCCGGCCTGCAGGACCTCTACGAGAAGTACAAGGACAAGGGCTTCGTGGTGCTCGGCTTTCCGGCCAATGACTTCGGCGCCCAGGAGCCGGGTAGCGATGATCAGATCAAGGAGTTTTGCTCGACGAAATATGCGGTGACCTTCCCGATGTTTTCGAAGATCACGGTGAAGGGGCCGGAGAAGGCGGCGCTCTACAAGGTGCTCACTGAGACGGCCGACCCGAGTGGCGAGGTGGGGTGGAACTTCGAGAAGTTTCTGATCGGCAAGGACGGGAAGATCACCGGTCGCTTCAAGACCCGCGTGTCACCGGACGACGCGGAACTGGTGTCGGCCATCGAGGCGGCACGCGCGAAGTGAGGTGCGGGCAGCCAGGCGGTGAGGAGAGAGGGGACCAATCAGGAGAAGATGGCGGGCCGACACCGTGCGTGTTTCGGCGACCACACCGTGGCTGGCTGGGATCGCGTTTGCCAACTCGTCGAACAGGTGGCTGCTCACGATGAGCCGGGCATCGGGGGCTGTGGTCAGGTGTCGTGTTACATCATCCGGAGTCTCCAGCGTCTGTAAGGGCACACCGGCGTAGAAGACAATACTTGGGGGCGTACGGCGGAAGCTGGCCACCGCTTCGAGTGATGCCGTGCTAGCTCGAGCCTGGAGGAACAGGGATTGCGGCGTGGCCGCCTGGCCGATCTGCGGCGCGACAACCGCGGCCAGGAGCAGACAGAGCAGCCCGCCTGACGCCGCGATGGCGGCCAACGTCTCACGCGGTCGCCCCGCCAGTGTGGCCCGCCAGCCGAATGCCGCGCCGAGCATTGGCACGAGGCCGACCATGCCCATCCACTCCGCTCCCGGCGCCCAGCGACGGGCAACCAGCGAAAGGGCGATGGCGATCGCGGCGCCGCTGGCCAGCACGACGGCAAAGCCGATCTGCATGATGATCGCGGCCGCCCACTGCGGACGACGGCTCCATGCGAGCCAGCCGATCGCACCTCGCTGCCAGGCATCAAGAAAGCAGGCGGTGGCCAGGGCGAGCGCAGGGTAGGCCGGCCACACGTAGCCGGGAAGCTTCGTGCCGGCCAGCGACAGGATGCCGACCCAGGCCCCGGCCCAGCAGGCGAGCAGCTGCATCGGCACTCGCTGCGGGTGATCGGTGTGCCGCAGCGTCGCCACCGTATTGACAAGCATCGCTACCAGCACGAGTGACCAGGGGAAAAGGCCGATGCCGATCACGATCGGGTAGTAGGCCAGCGAGCCGGAATGGCCCTCCATCGGTGCGGCAAAGCGGCCGACGTTGTGGACGAGAAAAAATCCCCGCAGCCACTCGCCATCGGTGCGGATCGTCACCCAGGCATACCAGGGGAGAGCGACAGCAAGCATCGTGGCTGTGACCGTCAGCGGTCTCAGGCCGGCAAGCATCTCGCGGAGTGATGGCCGCGGGGTGGACCACCCACGGACCACTGTGAAGGCCACGCAGGCGGCAGCAGGGATCACGAAGCCGATCGGCCCCTTGGCGAGCACGGCGGCGCCACATGTGGCACCGATCGCGATCGCTCCCCACAGAGAAAGTCGCACATCGTCGCGGCCCGAACCGACGCGAGCACTCTCTCGAGCAAAACAAAAAAGCGTGAGCGTGGTGAAGAACACGAGCGGCGCATCGGGCGTGGAGGCGCGGCCGCCCACGGTCGTCCAGATGCAGGTGGCCATCACGATGCCGCCGAGCAGGCCGACGGCGGGACTGAAGAGGATCACCCCGAGCCGCCATGTGAGCAGGCAGGTGCCGATCGTCAGCACCACGGATCCGATCCGGACGCCGGTTTCGGTGCGGCCGCAGACGGTCATCCCGGCGATGTGCAGCCAGTTGACCAGCGGTGGCTTTTCGATCCGCAGTCGGCCATCGAAGGTCGGCACCACCCAGTCATTTGAATCCAGCATGGCAACCGAGCAGGCAGCGTTTTTGGGCTCGTCGTCATCCCACAACGGCGTCGCGCCAAGCCTTGTGAGGAGCACGATGCCGGCCACGCCAGCGACGATCCAGCCGTGAAACCGTGGGTGGGGCATGGTGGGCAAATGAGCGAGAAGAAGGCCGGTTGGCCAGCAGAGAACGGGGGCGGGAGCGTAGGAGGCCGAGGCCCCGCAGTCAAGCCTGTGAAACGATACGGAAACCCCTGCCCCGCGGAGACTTGCAGCCGGTTGACCGCCTGCCTGGCACGGGTATCTTCAAGCGTTCCGGACCGCCTGCGGGCCGGGTTTCCTCGAGGTGGGAGAGTGCCCCTTGGCAGATGACATCGATGCGGCAGGTGATGGCAACGGGGCTGGCGACGGCGCCGCTGGTGGGCAGCCTGCCGCCGACGGCATGCGTGATAGCGCCGGCGGCCGGCTGATCGAACTGCCGATCGAGCAGGAGCTGAAAGACAGCTACCTCACCTACGCGATGAGCGTGATCGTGAGCCGTGCGCTCCCCGACGTCCGCGACGGGCTCAAGCCCTCGCAGCGGCGGATCCTCGTCGCCATGAATGATCTCAATCTCTCTCCCGGGGCGTCGAGGGTGAAGTGCGCCAAGATCTCCGGCGACACCAGCGGCAACTATCACCCCCACGGCGAGAGTGTGATCTATCCCACGCTCGTCCGCATGGCGCAGGAATGGAACATGCGGCATGTGCTCGTCGACAAGCAGGGCAACTTCGGATCGATCGCCGGCCTCCCCGCCGCCGCCATGCGATACACCGAAGCCCGGCTCTCACCAATCGCGGCGCTGATGCTCGACGATCTGAGCCTCGACACGGTCGACTTTGTGCCGACCTATGACGAGCGAAATACCGAACCGGTTGTGCTGCCGAGCCGGTTTCCCAATCTCGTCGTCAACGGCGCCGGCGGCATCGCCGTCGGTATGGCCACCAGCATCCCGCCCCACAATCTTGGCGAAGTCTGCCGGGCGCTGGTGGCCTTGATCGACAACCCCGCGGTCTCGATGGCCGAGTTGCTCGAAATCGTGCCCGGCCCCGATTTCCCGACCGGCGGCATCGTGATGGGCCGCGAGGCGCTGATCCGCGGCTACCTCACCGGCCGGAGCACGATCACGTTGCGGGCGCGGGCCCATGTGGAGGAGTTTGGCAAGAACCGCAACCGCATCGTTGTCACCGAGATTCCCTACCAGCAGACCCGCGACGCGATCGAGGAGAAGATCGCCGACCTCGTCAACGACGATCGCATCAAGGGGATCTCCGCGATCCGCAACGAGAGCGATCTCAAGGAACCCGTGCGGCTGGTGCTCGAACTCAAGCGGGATGCCGATCCCGACGTAGTGCTCAACCAGCTCTATCAGTTTTCGCCGCTCCAGACCTCGTTTTCACTGATCTTCCTGGCGCTGGTCGACGGCAAGCCGCGGATTCTCTCCCTCAAGAACATGCTGGAGGAGTTTCTCCGGCACCGCACCACCGTCATCCGCCGCCGCACGCAGCACCTGCTGGCCAAAGCCCGTAGTCGCAAGCACACGCTCGAAGGCCTGCTCGTCGCGTTGGCCAATATCGACGAGGTGATCCGGATCATCCGCAGTTCGACGTCGCAGGCCGAGGCAAAGGAGCGGCTCGTGGCGCTCCAAACGCCGGCGGCCCTCCTCGAGCGGGCACTGGGGGCCGAAGGCTTTGCCGTGCTGGTGGAGGAAAAGGGGGCGGCCGAAAGCTATGGCCTCACGCCCGTGCAGGCCGACGCCATCCTCCGGCTCACGCTGGGCCAGTTGGTCAATCTCGAGCAGGAGAAGCTCACCGGTGAACACCGCGACCTGCTGGCCAAGATTTCCGAGTTTCGTCGCATTCTTTCGAGCGAGGCCAACATCAAGGCGCTCATTCGCCAGGATCTGGTCGATCTCGAGGGCAAGCATGCCGATGACCGGCGGACCGAGATCAGCGGTGAGGCGGCCGACATCCGCGACATGGCCGAGTTGATCACCGAGGCCACGATGGTGGTGACGATCAGCCGCGCCGGCTATGTGAAGCGGACGGCGGCCGACGTCTATCGGGCCCAGCGCCGCGGCGGCAAGGGAATCAAGGGCACGAGCACCGACGAGGAAGATCCGATCGAGCACCTCTTCGTCGCCAGCACCCACGACTGGCTGCTCGTCTTCACGACCCTCGGCAAGGTGTTTTCGATGCGGGTCTTCGAACTGCCGGAGCTGGCGCGAGACGCCAAGGGCCGGGCCCTCGTCAACTTGCTCGAATTCGAGACCGGGGAGAAGGTGGCCGACTGCCGCGCTGTCTCCGGCTTTGAAGACCCAGATCAATATCTCCTGCTGGCGACTCGCAGCGGCCTCGTGAAGAAGACGGCGCTCGAACAGTATCGCCGCCGCCGCACCAAGGGCCTGATCGCCGTGAAGCTCAAGGAGGGCGACGAACTGGTCGACGCGGTGGTGACCAAGCCGGGTGACGAACTCGTGCTCGCGACGGCCAAGGGGATGGCGATCCGCTTCTCCGAGTCGGATGCCCGTCCAATGGGCCGCGACACGAGCGGCGTGCGGGGCATCAAGCTAGGGGCAGGCGATCGGCTTGTCGGCATGGTGGTGGCCGATCCCGACGCAACGCTCCTCACGGTGTGCGAACATGGCTACGGCAAGCGGACGCCATTTGGCGCCGGGACACCGCTTTCCGGGCCCGCACCGGGCGAGGAGGGTGGGGCAGCCGATTCGGAGGCTCCGGAAACCGCCGAGGGGAGCGATGATGGCGATGCTGACGGCTCGTCAGGTATGCGGTATCGCACTCAGCGGCGTGGTGGCAAAGGCATTCGTGATATCAAGGCCACGGCGCGCAATGGGAAGGTCGTGTCGATCGTGGCAGTGCGGGACGATGATCAGGTGCTCATGATGACCGCCCGCGGCAAGATCCAGCGGGTGAATGTCAAGGAGATCCGCCCCATGGGCCGCAACACGCAAGGCGTTCGCATCATGCGGCTCGATGATGGCGATACGCTCGCCGCGATGGTGACGGCGCCGCCGAGCGAGCAGGAAGAAGCCGATACGCCCCCCCTGCAGGAGTGAGTGGTCGTCATGCAAATTTCGGTTGTGGGCACGGGGTATGTCGGACTGGTGACAGGCACATGTCTGGCCGACAGTGGCAACGCGGTTACCTGCCTCGATATCAATGCCGAGAAGATCGCACGGCTGAGGCGGGGCGAGATTCCGATCTACGAGCCGGGCCTGGAAGAGATGGTCACGCGGAATACTGTGGCGGGGCGGCTGCGATTCACGACCGATACGCCCGAGGCGATTCAGGACGCGGAGGTGGTGTTTCTGGCCGTCGGTACTCCGCCACGTGACGACGGGTCGGCCGATCTCTCGGCCTTGTGGAGTGTGGTTGACTCAATCGCTCCGCACCTTGGTGATCAGGCCGTGGTTGTTACCAAGAGCACTGTGCCGGTGGGCACCTGCGCCGGGATCGAGCGGCGGCTGAGGGAGCGGCTGGGACGCGACTGTCGGGTGGCAAGCAATCCGGAGTTTCTCAAGGAAGGGGCCGCGATCGAGGATTTCCAGAAACCCGACCGCGTGGTCGTGGGCGTGCGGACGGCCGACGTGGGCGACCTGCTTCGTGGTCTCTACCTGCCGTTTCTTCGTACAGAGAATCCCTTTCTTGTGATGTCGCCCGAGAGTTCGGAGATGACGAAGTATGTCGCCAACGCCCTGCTGGCGACGAAGATCTCGTTTATCAATGAGGTGGCAAATCTCTGCGAGCGGATGGAGGCCGACATTGACGACGTCCGGCGTGGCATTGGCCACGACAGCCGAATCGGGTTTGCCTTTCTGTTTCCCGGCGCCGGCTACGGCGGCAGTTGCTTCCCGAAAGACGTGCAGGCGCTCGCCGCGATGGCCCGTGACAAGGGAGTAAGCCCGCGGATCCTCTCAGCGGTGCACGAGACCAACCTGGCCCAGAAACAGGTGCTGGGACACAAGGTGGCCGCCCACTTTGGGGGAGACCTCGAGGGGCGGGCGATCACCATCTGGGGCCTCGCCTTCAAGCCACGGACTGATGACATCCGCGACGCGCCATCTCTTGATTTGATTGCGCAACTTCTGGCCGGCGGGGCGCGGGTGACCGTGTTTGACCCGGAGGCGATGGAAAACGTGCGGGAGATTCATGGAGATCGGCTAGTCTATGCCCCGTCCGCGATGGAGGCCCTCGACGGAGCCGAATGCCTCGTGATCGTGACGGAGTGGGGCGACTTCCGCGGGCCCGACTTTGACGATATGGCCCGTCGCATGAAGAACCGTATGATCATCGACGGACGAAACCTGTATCAGCCACAGGAACTGGCCCGCCGCGGCTTTGCCTACGATTGCATCGGCAAACTTCCCGTCAATGGCAGTTGACGGATGCTGGCAATGGGAGATAAGCCCTGCACGAAAACTTTCGCAAGCCTGCGAGAAGGCCGGCACGGCCCTGGCGTCCGTCGATCTCGTCGTTTGACGGTCTTTTTTGCGACGGGTACAGTTCGCGGTTTCTGACGGCCTGTGAATCGCGTCCGAACTTGCCACCGGTCTCCGCTCACCTTTCCTCGTATGGAGTTCATCGCATCGTGAAACTGTCTCACCGTCTTGCCGCCGTCAGTACGGTCTTTTCGGTTCTTCTTCCGGGCGTTGCTTCGGCGGCGGAGGAGGCGACGACCAAGTCGATCTTTGGTGCATATGGATTCTTTTGGGTAGTTGGCTTGGCGGGTGCTTGTTTGGCGCTGTACAAGGCGTGGGACTTTTTCAAATGGATGGAGTCGCAGTCGCCAGGCACCGAGAGAATGGTTGAGATTGCCGGCTACGTCCGGACTGGTGCCGACGCCTACCTCCAGCAGCAGTACAAGGTCGTGGGGGCATTCTTCGTCATCATCTTTCTGCTTCTGGCGGTGATGGCGTTTGGCTTGGAAGTGCAAAGTGCCTGGGTGCCGTTTGCATTTATCTCAGGCGGCTTCTTTTCGGGGCTGGCGGGCTGGTTTGGGATGAAGACAGCAACGCTGGCAAGTAACCGCACAGCCGCCGGTGCTGAGCGGAGTTTGAATGACGGTCTTCAGGTCGCCTTTCGTTCCGGTGCCGTGATGGGCCTCACGGTCGTCGGACTCGGTCTGCTTGACATCATGCTTTGGTTCCTGATCCTCTACTGGATCGTTCCGCTGTTCGCAAAGCCGCTCTCTCTCGAAGAGATCACGGTGACGATGCTCTGCTTCGGCATGGGGGCGAGTTCTCAGGCTCTGTTTGCCCGTGTCGGCGGCGGCATCTTCACCAAGGCGGCCGACGTTGGGGCCGATCTCGTGGGCAAGGTCGAGCACAGCATTCCCGAAGACGATGCTCGCAATCCCGCCACGATCGCCGACAACGTGGGTGACAATGTCGGCGACGTGGCCGGCATGGGCGCCGACCTCTACGAGAGTTTTTGTGGCAGCATTCTGGCTACGGCCGCCTTAGGCGTTGCGGCCTTCCACACCCAGGGCGCCGACTGGCAGATGGCCGCTCTCTTCTTGCCGATCACGATTGCTTCGCTGGGTACCCTGCTTTCGATCTGGGGGATCTACCAGGTTCGTACCCAGGAGGATTCTTCGCAGAAAAGTCTGTTGGCAGCGCTTGGCAAGGGAATCAACATGTCCACGATCGCTGTTGTCGGTGCAGCTGTGGTGCTTACCTGGTTGTTGCTTGGCGCGGGCCACATGGGAGTTTCCGTGTCGGTGATCGTCGGCCTGGTAGCCGGCTGGCTTATCGGGAAGTGGACAGAGTACTCCACCAGCAATGAGTACAAACCGACTCAAGAACTTGCCGATCAGGCACTCACAGGTCCGGCAACGATCATCATCGGTGGTGTCGCCGAGGGGATGATGAGCGTCTGGGCCCCAGTGCTGATTGTCAGCGCGGCCACGCTCCTCGCCTTTGGCTTTGCCAATGGGTTTAACTTCACCGATCCGAATGTGTTTGCTTTGGGCCTGTACGGGGTTGGTATCGCTGCTGTCGGTATGCTTTCGACGCTTGGGATCACGCTGGCCACCGATGCCTATGGTCCAATCGCCGACAATGCCGGCGGAAATGCCCAGATGTCGGGAATGCCGAACATCGTCCGTGAGCGAACCGACGCCCTCGACGCCCTGGGGAACACAACCGCCGCCACCGGCAAGGGCTTCGCCATCGGCTCGGCAGCCCTCACGGCGTTGGCCCTGTTGGCGGCCTATGTTGAGGAGGTGCGAATCGGTTTTGAGCGGTGGGGCCAGTCGGCCATCACTTCGACGGCCGAGGGTGGCCAACAGGTTGTCATTGAAGGCAAGGTGCGGCCGCTCACCACCGGGGAATGGCTGAAGCTTGCTTATGGGGTGGCCGTGGAGGTCGGTGATAAGCCAGCGTCCAACAAACTCTGGATGGTGCTCGATGATACGGTTCTCGGTGGCCGAATCGATGCCGAAGGGAAGGTGATTGCTGAGCCGGTGATCCCGGGCCTCGACTCGCGTGGGATGCAGGTTGCTGCGGCTGTGCCGGCAG
>JAQBZA010000038.1 GCA_027622795.1 Planctomycetota bacterium
CTCGGCGTTTCAGCGACCTTCCGACAGGAAGGCGTGTCGTTGTGATTTTCGAATCTGACTGGCTTGTGAGAATGTCTGGATTAACGGCACCTCCTTTCGAGCGGCGTCCGAAGACACCGAGATGCGTTCGCGTTGAAACGGAAAAGCACGTGGCGTGCCAGTCGAAAGGAAATCGGGGACGAGAGACGATTCTGCGAAGCAACTCAGCCTATAAGCTGGCCGAGGCCATGCCGCCTTCCGCAGCCGGGAATCGACTCCCGTCCCCTTTTTGCCCCTCGGCTGCCTGCGAGCGCAGCATCTGCTGCGCGGGGACGCAGCAGCGGTAGACTCGTGAGCGATGCGACTCTTTCCCTGCGACCGGTTTCGGCTGCCCCTGCCGGCCGGCCACAGTTTTCCGATCGATAAATACACGCTTCTGCGGCAGCGGCTCCAGCGGCATGCCGCGGCGGGAGCGCCGCTTGAATTCATCGAGCCGCATGCCGCCACGGATGACGAACTGCTGCGGGTCCATTGCCGCGACTACGTGGGCCGCGTGATGGCCGGCACCCTCTCACGTGATGAGGTCCGGCGGATCGGATTCCCCTGGAGCCCGCAGCTGGTGGAGCGATCGCTCCGCAGTACGGGCGCGGCGATCGATGCGGCGGCGGCGGCTCTCGAAGATGGCGTGGCGGCAAGCCTCGCCGGCGGCACCCACCATGCCGGCACCACCTGGGGAGAGGGCTACTGCGTGTTCAATGACGTTGCCGTGGCAGCCCGCGAGATGCAGGCCCGCGGTGCGGTCCGTCGGGTGCTCGTACTTGATTGCGACGTGCATCAGGGCAACGGCACGGCCGAGATCTTTGCCGCCGACGAAACAGTCTTCACGATGTCGATCCACGGTGCCCGCAACTTCCCGCTGCGAAAACATCCCGGATCGCTTGATGTGCCGCTCGAGGATGGCACGGGCGACGAGGAATACCTCGAGCGGCTGGCAGCGGCGGTCGAGGAATCATTCGCGCGGGCCGCGGCAGATCTCGTGCTCTACATTGCCGGGGCCGATCCCTACGAGGGCGATCGGCTCGGCCGGCTCCGGCTCACCAAGCAAGGGCTGCTTAACCGTGATCGGCTCATACTCGATGCGGCGCGACGGGCCGGGGTGCCGACCGCGATCGTCTGCGGCGGCGGCTACTGCACCGATCTCGAGTCGATTGTCGATATTCATGCCGCGACGATGCTCGCGGCCGCCGAGGTCCGCGCGGGAGCCTCGTGATCGAGAGGACGTGATGGCGATAACGAAGCGAACACGGGCTATCGAGGCGTTGGCCCCGCCGGAGCCCGATCTCGACAGGGCCCTCGATCTGGTCGTCGCGCTGATGCAGATTCCCGGGCCGAGCTGCCGCGAGGCGGCGGTGGCCGACTTCGTGCGGGAAACCTTGCGGCGGGCCGGTGTGCCGGCAGCGGCGATCACGACCGACAGGGCGCATGAGCGGTCGCCGGCCGGTGGCGAGACGGGCAACCTGATCGTGAAGCTGCCGGGCACGGTGCGGGGGCCGCGGCGGCTCCTGATGGCGCATCTCGACACGGTGCCGATCTGTGTCGGCTGCCGGCCCGTGCGACGGGGCGACGACATCGTCTCCGTAAACCCGGCGAGTGGCCTCGGGGCCGACAACCGGTCTGGCGTGGCGGTCGTGCTCACGGCGGCGCGGGAAATCCTTGAGCGAAAGCTGCCGCACCCGCCGCTCACGCTCCTGTTTTCGGTGCAGGAGGAGCTCGGGCTCTTCGGCACGCGGTTTGTTGACGTCAAGAAGCTCGGGGGGCCGCAGCTGGCCTGGAACTGGGACGGCCGCGGTCCGCAGCGGATTACGCGGGCCGCCACGGGAGGCCGCACGCTCGACATCACGCTCCGCGGCATCGCCAGCCATGCCGGCGGGGCGCCGGAGCGGGGCGTGAGCGCGATCGCGATGGCGGGCCTGGCGATTCACGACCTTGTCACCGGCGGCTGGCATGGTGAGATCGTGCGTGGCCGCCACACGGGCACGTGCAACCTCGGCATCATCAGCGGTGGTGAGGCAACCAACGTGGTGACCGACCTCGTGCGGCTCACCGGTGAATGCCGCAGTGACGACCGGCAGTTTCTCGACCGGATTGCCCGGGAGGTGGAGCGGGCGTGTGGGCGGGCGGCCCGGTCGCTCCGCAATCACAAGGGGCGGCGGGGCTCGGCCGAGGTGGTCAGCGACATCGAATACGAGGCGTTTCGACTCGCCGATGATGAGCCGTGCGTTGCGGTGGCCGCGGCAGCGATCCGGTCGCTCGGCATGGAGCCGGAACTGCTCACCACCCAAAGCGCCCTCGATGCCAACTGGATGAACTTTCATGGCATCCCCACCGCCACGCTGGGGGCTGGTCAGGTGGCCGGCCATTCGGTGGAGGAGCGGCTCGACATCGGCCAGTTTCAGCAGGGCTGCCGGGTGGGGCTGCGGCTGGCGACAGGTGGGTGACCACGGCGTATGACACGGCGCACAAAAATCCCGCGCGGAATTTGTTCCGAGCGGGAGGTCTTCACCCACAGCTTTTGGCGGTCGTGATCAGCGACCGACAGCCGCCGATCCGGTCGACACCGGCACCGCCTTGGCGGCCTTCGTGGCGGGCGGGCTGCTCTTGCTCGCGACCTCCGCGGTGTTTGGCGAAGATGCGGCGTCGGCCACGCAGCAGATCACCGGCGCACTCACCGTGGTGTAGCAGCAGCTGTTGTAGCAGCAGCCGTTCACGTAGGTCGTCGTGCAGGCCCCGTTGCTGCAGCTGGTCGTGCAGCAGCCGTTGCTGCACGTGGTGGTGCAGCAGGGATCGCACGCCGGGGCACAGGTCGTCACGCAGCAGGGATCACACACCGGCACGCAGCAGGTGGTGGGGCAGCAACACGCTCTCCGACATCGCCGTCTGTGTCCCGCTTCGGCATCCCAGCCAGACACGACCACGGCCACGCAGGTGAGCGTTCCAACGAAACAACGCAGCAGGGTCTTCTTGCCGATCATCGTGGAACCTCTCGAGAGCCTCGGGGGAGAAACAGGCCGCACCCAACGTGGGCCGACCTTCCCGAGGGCCGGGAACGGTAGGCCTGCCGCCGCGGTCGAGGCAAGCGGCAGGGCCGGTCGCGAGCCACCACGCGGGGCGGGGCGGGGAGCCGAAACGGCAATGATTTTCGAGGGCCAGCGGCTGCATGGTCGGTGCCGGACGGCAGGGCCGTGGCCGGGGAGACAGTTTGCCCGGTGGCCAGAGTCACACCGTCGATAAGCCGGTGTGCACGACGGCTCTTCGATCTCGGGGCTCATGACGTTCCGGGTCACGGGGGCTTTCAAGCAACGGGGCGGGCGTCGCCCTCGTTCAACGATGAACCCCATGCTGGTTGCGGCATGTCGACTCGTTTTGCGGGAAAAAAGGCGTATTCATGCGGGTCGCATGAGAGCACGATGATCTGCAGGCCCCGCCGGGCACCGAGTTCAAGCACCCGGTGAACCGCCGTGAGGCGATCAGGATCCGAATTGACAAACGCATCGTCGAACACCACCGGCAGGCAGGCATCCCCGCCGGAGCCGCCTTCAATGGCCTCGCCTGCGAGCAATTCCGCCATTGCCAGGCGGCAGGCGGCGGCCACCTGCTCCCGCGTGCCACCGCTGAGGTTTTCAAACTCGAAGTCGAGCCCGCCGAGCGATGGCCGCGCCACCTGCAGATCGGTGAAGCCGTCGCCCGTCTTCGTGATCGAGAAGCGACAGCCGGGGCCGTAGAGGGCTTCGAGGTATTCCGCCACCTTCATCCGCAACGGCGTTGCCACGAGTTCGGCAACGTGCTGCCGCCGAGTATCGAAGAGATCGCGGAGCCGACGGACCGCCTCAGCCCGGCGGAGAACCTCGGCGTGTCGCCGAGTGGCGATGGCAAGCCGCGCATCAGCCGCCGCCTTCACCCCATGCAGATCGACGGAGCCTGTTTTGCCGACGATCGCCTTCGCGCCGGCCAGTCGTAGCTCGGCGTCTTTGATCTGCCGCTCATGCTGATCCCGCGCCATCTCGAACCGCTGCTTGTCGCTTCGTGTGAGGTCTGGCGACAGTGCCGCGATTGCCCGAGTGGTCTTTTGCTGGGCATCGGCAGCCACTTGCACCAGGCCAGCAAGCCTCCGCAGTTCGACCTCCCGGCTGATCCCATACGCCCGCTCGAGAGCCGCCTTCTTGATTTCAAGGTTGCGGACTGCAGTCGCCTGCTCCACGGCCTTCTGTTCCGCGGTTTCCCGATTCACTCGGGCTGCGTTTGCGGCCGCGACGGCCGCGTCATACGCGGCGTTGGCCTGCTCGACACTCCGCTCGGCCTGCCGCTGCCCTTCCTCCGCCGTCTGAATCGCCGCTTCGAGGGCCGTGGTGTCGGTAGGCCGCACGAATCCTGCGGGGGTCTTTCGCGTGATCTCGGCTTCCACTTTTTCAATGTCCGCTTTCACCGCGGTGAGCCGGGTTGCCACATGCTTGCCGCCAAGGTCAAGAATCTTTTCCTGGAGCCGTGAGGATTCAACGTCCGCAGCCAGACGAGATTCGTGATCCTCGCGGGCCGCCGAGATGCTCGCGACTCCCAGTTCCTTGAGTCGCCTGGAGAGACGGGATTCAAGATCCGCGATCTCGACCCGCAACGCGGCGAGCGACTGCCCCCCACCGGGTATGATGCGAATCGTAGTGCCCTCTCCGATCCGCAGGTCGGCTGCATCGGCAAGCGTTCGGGAGGTGCCGTCGGTGAGCTGCTCCCCTTCGATCAGCACGGCCACGTCGGCACAGGTCACCTCCAGCCGCGTGGCGATCGCCTCGAGTTTTGCGATGCCCATCTGCCGCTGTCGGTCAAGGTCCTCAAGCTCGGAGATGGTGCTGCGATCAACTTCCGGCAGCTCCCGAAGTGATTTTTCGATCGCGGTGAGTTTGTGGGAGACCCGTTCGATCGCGGCTTGTTTCGTTTCGAGATCAACGCGTTGCGTTTCGAGGTCAAACAGCCTGGCAAGCGTCGAGAGAAGATCGCGGGTGGTGGCAGCTGCCTCCCGCGCAGCAAACGCACGGCTCGTGACGTTTGGGGCACTCGTTACTTCATTCTGCATGCGCTGTTCATGGGAGCGGAGGTTGGCAATCTCTTCGTTCTGCGAGGCAAAACCCTGACGCAGTGCTTTGAGCGACTCAGATACATCGGCAATTTCACGATCGCCTTTGTGGAGCTGCTGGTAGGCCTCCTCTGCGGTCTCCAGCTCATCCTTTTCGCGCTGCAGTGTCTCTTCAAGCTGCTCGATGGTCGTCAGCGAGGCGAGGGTTGTGGCCAGATGCTGCTGGGCGATGGCACTCGTCTGCCGGAGTGAGCGGATTGCATCTTCCTCCCGGATGACCGTGTCGGCGGCGGTCTCCAGCTCTGCCAGATCGTTGGCCGCCGTGGCCGCGGCGGCTTGTGCGGCGATGAGTTCGGCAGCTGCCGCTGCCAGCGGTGAACCGGCCTTGACGCCCTTCGAAGTGTATGAGTCTTTGTATTCGTCGGTGATCCGCTGATAGGTGACGCTGTCGACATTTGATTCGGTCAGTGTCGTGCCGGTCAAGCTTTGCAGGCGGGCGTTGAGGCGGTTTGCCTCCGCCGGGGTGAGCGAGTCTTTCCCGGTCGGGTTGTCGGTAGCTTCGCCTTGCAAAGCCCAGAGGTGAGACCAGCCGTACACTGCCTGGCTCAGTGTGCCTCCCCGCAAAGCAAGGAGCGACCGGAGCTGCGCTTCGGCCTCGTCGCCGCTGAATCGTTCGCCGGTGGTCTCATCGATCAGTTCAGCCGTTGCCTGGGCTTTCTTGAAGACCTTGCGGATCGTGAAGGTGCGGCCGCAGCGTTCGAACCGGAGGGTGACCTCCGGCGGGCCACCGCCAGCCTTGGGTTTGATCTCCTCGAGGCCGGTCTTTGAGCGATGTGGATGGAAGAGCACCCGCTTGATCGCCTCGAGCAGCGTGCTTTTGCCCGACTCGTTCGGGCCGGCCACGAGCGTGCGGATCCGATCAAACTCGACCGTGAGATCCTCGTGCATCCGAAAGTTTTTGACAGTGACCAAGAGCAGTCTCATCGGGTGCCTCCGGCATGGACAAATTCGTGGAGCAGGGCGATCGCGGTGCCGGCAAGGGCGGCGTCCGCACCGCCGCGATCGATCTGCTCCCGTAACTCGCTGGCCACAGAGGAGATCAGCGGATCGCCAGCCCTCTGTGTCAGCGCCTCGATTTCTTCGCGTGAGGGGGCAACCGCCACATCGCGGTCGAGCTGCAGATCGAGCAGGCCAGCAGCCCAGCTTTGCACGATTTGTTCGAGCGTCGCATGTCCGGCAAGACCGAGGCTACCGCCGAGCGACAACTTGAGAAGCGTGAGGCTGCGGTCTGTATTGCCCACGAGATGGTTGAGCGTTTCCTTGAGAGACTCTGGGCCCGTGTCGGTGGCAAACGTCTCCGCATGGGTGAGCCAGCGGGTGCGACCAGTCGCGTGTGCCTCCACCGCGGGCGGGGCACCGCGGCTGGCCCGCACCACGGCCACGTGCCCCGGGGTCTGCCCGGTCTTCGGAAAGCGGTCAATCTCATGGCTTCCGGAATACCAGGCCTTGTCACCGGCCTGCACAAACCCATGCCAGTCGCCGAGCGCGACATAATCGATCGCGGCCAGCGGCAGCTTGGCAAGCTCGATCAGGTTTGGCTGACGGCCTCCATCTTCCTCGTCACTCTCCTGGGCGAAGCTTACCGTGCTGCCATGAGCGATGACGATGCGGGGGCGATCGTCGAAGGTCGCGGCATCGAGGTCGCGGATCCAGGACGTGGGATCCTCCATGCTTTGCCGCCGATGAAGCGGGCAGGGGAGGAGGATGGAAGCGTCGCTCTCGACCGGCTTGGCTTCGAGCAGGATGTGGAGGTTTGGGGCGCGGTCGCGCCTCTCACTCACGAAAAATGGCTGCTCCCAGACGCTGCCGGGCCCGGCATGGTCGTGGTTGCCGGGAATGACGTACACGGGCACGCCAAGAGACGCGATCGCATCACAGGCGGCCGAAATCGTCGACTTGGTCGGCTGCGTGGAGTCGAAGAGGTCGCCTGCGACGACGACGAATCCTGCATTGGCTGCGCGAGCAATATCGCCGATTCGACGGACGGCGGCGATTCGCTCGCTTCGCAGGGCCGTTCGCTTTTCTTCATCGGCTACCCGGGAAAACGGCTTGCCCAGTTGCCAGTCGGCAGTGTGAATGAAGGTGATCATGCGTTGCAAAAACAGGTTTGTGAATGGCGCCGTGGACACTCCAGGCAAGGACTCCGGCAATCATGCCCTGACGCTTCCACGGTATCACAGTCGCTCGGCAAGGCCGGTGGCACGGCGGATGGGGGTGTTGATGGCGGCGGCGATCACCTCACGGGAGCCGATCACCGTCACCTTCTCGGCGGCACGGGTCACGGCCGTGTAGAGCAGCTCCTTCGTGAGCAGCCGGCTGGCCCGCTCCGGCAGCACCACCACCACATGGTCGTATTCCGAGCCCTGACTCTTGTGGATCGTGAGGGCATGGACCGTGTCGATGTCTTCCAACTGCGAGACCGAGACGCGGCGGGGCGGGCCCTCCGCCTGCGGAAACGCCACGTCTCGAAGGCCTTCCCCACTCCCCGGCACCACGATTCCGACGTCGCCATTGAAGAGGTCGAGCGCGGGATTGTTGCGGGTCACCATGATCGGCCGGCCCGAATACCACGGGTGCCAGCTGCCAACACCAAGCCCTTTCTCGACGCGGGCATTCCAGCCGGCCACACCCATCGCCCCCGCTCGATGACCGCAGAGCACTTGGAGCTTTTTCTGAGCAGCCAGCGCGTCGGTGACCGCCCCCTTCTTCGCGAGTGATCGCACACTCTCGGCCTGCCGCACCACCTCATCGACCACCTCTTTTAAGTCGGCACTCCCCGGCTCGATCCAGCGGATTGACTGCGGGTCGTCGGGCTTGGTGTTGCTCGGATCGGGCGGCGGATCCCAGCGGCCCTCGAGGATCTCGAATGCCCGGGCGACGCCCGCGTCGCCTGGCTCGAGGATCGCATCGGCGAGGGCCCCGATCCGCGGGCCAAATCGATGTCGGATTGTGAGTGTCTCAGTGCGGCTTTCCAGCGGGGAACCCTTGCGTGCCGCGGCCTTGGCGATATCACCGAGTACGGTGCCCGCATCGACGCTTGCCAGCTGATTGGGATCGCCGACGAGGAGTAGCCGTGTGTCTTGACCAATGGCGGCCAAGAGACGGTGCATCATCGGACTCGAGAGCATCGAGGCCTCATCGATCACGACAAGGCCGCAGTCGAGCTGGTTGCCGGGCCGGAACTTGTAGCGGGGCGAGCCGTAGGGGCGATAGCCGAGCAGCTTATGGATCGTCACTGGCCGGACGTTTTCCACCTTGGTGCGAACGTCTTCGGGGGCGTTGCGAATCTCATCGGGAGCCTTGGGATCGTGGAGCCGTGCCTTGAGCGCCTCCTTCATCCGCGCGGCGGCCTTCCCCGTGGGGGCGGCAAGCGCGATCTGTGTCTCAGGATTGTCACGCATCAGCTCAATCAGCCGCGTGGCCACCTTCGTGGTTTTCCCGGTGCCTGGGCCACCCAGAAGAATCTCGACGCGGGCGGCGTCGGCTCCGGTCAGCCGCCGGGCGATCTCCTCTTCCTCGTGTAGCGATCGCGCCAGGTAGAGACGGGTGCCCTCGAGAATCAGAGGAGCGCGGGTGTGCGCACTTCCGACGAGCGGCTTTGCCGACTCGAGGGCGGTGAGCCATGTGGCCGCGTCGGTGGGCCAATCGAGATGGCCGGGCTGTGACAGGTCGATATCGCCGCACCATGCCTGCACCGCCTCGAAATCGACGCAGGTGTGGCCATCGCGTGGGGTCCGCACTGCCAAGGCTATCGCGAGCCAGGCCCGGAGGCTCGGCTCAAACGAGGGCTCATCGCGGCGGGCCATCGCGACCAGCATCGCGACCGCGGCGACATCGTCGCGGGTGATCACCCGTGATTCGACGTAGGGGGCCAGTTCGGCGGGAGCGTTGCCGGGGAGTTGCGTGTCGGCGGCGGTGTCTTTACTGGTGGCTGTCGTTGCCGATGTCATTGTTTCATTCCCGAAAGGTCGCCTGCGAAGAGGTCGCTGAGCTGCTGCCAGATGCCCTCCGGCGGCTGCCATGTAAAGACGCCGTAGCGGCCGCCAGAAGCATCTTCGGGCGTGTCGCCGCCCTTCATGCCTCGCACAAACCCGTAGACCACGCCGGCGATGCATTCGCCGGGATCCCAGCCGACCGGCTTCCGCGGCCCCAGCTTCCAGCGGAGCATCCGCCAGACGGCTGTGCCGTAGACGAGTGACTGAAGCAGATAATGGTGGCTCTTCATCGCCCCAAACAGACGCGTCGGGGCGTAGAAGGCCAGCGGATTTTGGGCGTCGCGATCATGGAGCTTGTTGGTCTTGTAGTCGGCGATCAGCAGCCGGGGATCGTCGCTCGTGGAACCGGGCAGCCGAAACACGGCATCGATCGCCCCGTTGATCAGCCCGGCGAGCGGTACGTCGAACTGTGGGCCGGCCAGCTGGGCGGCGCAGCGGACAAGGGGAGCGTCATGCGGCAGGTCGGTGACAAACTGCCCAAGCACGCTGCCAACGTGGCGGGCCCGGACGCCGCTGGCCAGCGTGGCCATCGCCATCTCGAAATTCATTTCAACGAGACGGTCTTCCTGGCCGAAGTCGGCAAATCGCAGCGTGCGGAAGGGGGCATCGGCCGGGCCACCGAAGGGGGTGAGCATGGCGTCGGCAAGCATCGTGGCGAAGACATCGCGATGCTCCTGCATAAAACGGGCCGTCGCCACGGTATCAACGACGTCCTTCACACGGCTCCGCAAATCCCCCTCCGACACATTCGGGCCAGCCTCGATCAGCTCGAAGCAATCGTGCGCGATCGTGCCAAAGGCCGTGCCTGCCGGCAGCGAGGCGATCTTGAAACTGCTCAGGTCAGGCTCGGTGGCCGATGCCACGGCTGATGATGCAACGTCGGGTGTGTCATCATCGCCCACAGCAGCCGTCGCTGAATCAGCGAAAGCCTCTTCGTCGTTCCCGTGGTCCTCGCGGTCGTGATGATTGACCGATCCCCGCGATAACGCCTTGACGATGCCGCTGTAGGAGGTTCGCCGGTAGGTCTGCTCGACCGTCGGCGGCACGGCCGCGATGCCGATTGGTTTCGTGGCGGGAGTGGCCGCCCAGCGCGTGGGCCTTGGAAGGTCTGCGGCAGACCGCACTGCGATGTTTTCGGCCTGGGCAGGATCGATGCCGTCATGGGAGACGGGGCTGTGCCGCAAGACGTCAGCGAGGAGTGATTGTTGCCACGAGTCGGTTCGCAAAACGCAGAGATGGTGCTGCGGCCGGGTGACCGCGACGTAGATCAGACGGCGGAGTTCCTGATTGTCGGCGTCGCGAGCGGCGTTCTTTGCGGATTGTGGAATATCACCATTCGGAATCGCTTTGCTGATGTCAAGAAAACGCTGCCCGTCGCGATAGTAAATCTCGGGCTTGTTGCTGGATCTTGCGGGGCTCCAGCCGTGAACCACAAGAACACAGGGGAATTGCAGGCCCGTCGCGGCATGCACGGTCATGATCGTGACGGCTTCGGCATCACTTTCGACCCGCCGGCTCACGAGTTCAGCCGTCGCCGGCTGGCTTGCGAGGGCAGCGACGTGTTCGAGCATCTGGCGGGCATGACAGCCACGGCCACCGGTGCGATCATTGAGCAACTCCACGACATGGGCGAAATCAACGATCTGCCGGTCGCCGCCTTCGCCGGTGGCGATCCGCCTCACCATCTCACCATCCGCCATGATGTCGGCCGCCATCGCGGCCACGCCCCTGCGTTGGAGCGTGGCATGCAGCGCCGCGATCTCCGCCCGGATCTTTTGGAGGTCGGTTTCTTGGAGACCGGCAACCTCATCAAACCTCCTGCCAAAAAAGGCCGTGGCCGCTGCCTGCCGCGAGCGGCCTGAATCGCTCGGCTTTTCCATCGCCTCGAAGAGGCAGCGAAGATCGGCCGCCATCTGCCCCTCCATGACACTGGCGGTGCCCTCCGTGACGGCCGGAATCTTGAGTTCCAGAAGCCTACGGGCGATGGCCGACCCGGTGGCGTTGGTTCTCACCAGCACGCAGACCTCACGCGGCAGGAAGGGGCGGGGCTCGGTGGGCTTGAAGTGTGGGCGGGTGAGCACCTCATGGACTTTTCGCACGGTCGCCTCGACAAGCGACGTCGCACCGACATCAAGAAACTCAACCGGCCGCAGGCCGGTGAGTTGGCTGGCATCGCGTTCCGGTGCCGCAGTCACTTCCTGATAGGTGATCCCGGGCCCGAACGTGGCTCCATCCATGACGGCATTCAGCCCATCGAGCAGCGGGCCGTCGGAGCGACGGTTGACTGAGAGCGTCCGCCTCGGCAGCGCATCGCCTTCAAGCGGCACGCCATCCTGGGCATGGCTCACATACGCCGTGACATCGGCGCCACGAAACCCGTAGATCGCCTGCTTGGGATCACCGACCGCAATGAGCACGTTCTTTCCGGTTGGCGGGAAGATCGTGTGAAACAGCTCCCACTGTAGCCGATTGGTGTCTTGAGCCTCATCGACGATGGTGAGCTTGAATTTGTCCCGCAATGATTTTCGTAAGGCCTCTTTCCGCTGGAGATCCGCCGGCGTGTCTCCAGGCCGATCGGCCACCGTCTCCCATGTCATCACCAGAAGCCCATCAAACCCGGGGCTCGCCTGCATGCGGGCCTGGGCCTTGGCCGTGCACGACTCGATGAGTTCGCGGAGCCTTGTCCGCAGAGCCTGCTCGTCTTCGGGGCACGGCTCCGGATCCGGGGCAATTCCAAGAAACGGATCGGCCATGCGGTGCTTGACGAGTTTTTCCAGTTCCTTCTCTTCCCAGTGGCGGCCGGCGACCGCCTCGGCCACAACCGCATCGTTGACCACTTCCTCGACCACGCGGTCGCGATCCCGCTCGTCGCTGGGCTCCACCGCCTCGATGCCCCCGAGCCGCAGGAGCCGCGAGCAGACCGCGTGGATCGTGCCGATCATGGCGGTATCAAATTCTGCAGCCGCCCGATCGAGGCGACGGGCCATGTCGGCATGGTTGGGCATACTGAGAAGCTGGTCGTCGAGGTCGTCGGGCGTGTAGCCGGCTGGGGTCGGCTTGCCCTTGAGCAATAGCGACGTCACCACGAGCCGGCCACGAATCCGCTCCTTGAGTTCGGCGGCCGCGTTGCGGGTGTATGTGGTGACGAGGATCTCGCCGATCCGCAGGGTGTCATCGGTGGCGATGGCCTTCGTGACGTATTGGGCGACGGTGTGCGTCTTGCCCGTGCCGGCGCTCGCCTCGATAAGCGTGCCGGTGGGGAGCGGGCTGGCATCGGTGATGGAGAAGGGCTTGGTCATGACAGCTCGTAATACCCCCCGTCAGTTTTGACATGACCAATCTGAAAAGCCCGTTGGAAGGCATCGAGAAACGCCACTCTTTCAGGATGCTCCATGAACACCTGCTCGAAATTTGGGCTCACCCCAAACAGGGCGCACTCAGCCGTCCGGTGATAGAAGTCCATGGTGAGGGCCTTTTCAAAGTTCGCCACGCGCTCCTCGGCATCGCCTGTAAGCACCTTTTCGAAAGCGGGCCGTGGGCATCTGGCGGCCTCATGGGCAAGCGTCGCGATATCATCGAGCCGACTTGCCGCTGCTCCCTGATCCATGAGCGTTGGAGCAAGCCTGACGATTCTCGTCTGCCAGGCATTCTCCGGCCCTGGCTGAGGATTGCGGTTTGTGGGTTTCTTCATTTTGCCGACACGCCAGTTGTCGCGACGACTGATGATCGTGGCGTTGGTGACTTTGATGCCTGCAGCCCACGCGGCGAGCAGGTGGAGGGCTGCTGTGTGGAGCGGCCGCCCATATCTCTCCATGCCGACCTCGACAGGCGCGATATACACAAGGCGTGGGGAACCGCCTGAATGAATGCCTTGCAGAGAGCCAAGCAGCCGATGCCGCCCAAGTAAGACGCCATCAAGATCCTGGCTGACCACGGACACGAGATCGAGCTCTTCAGCCTCTGCGCCCTCCTTCAATCCTTCCGCCAATACTTGAATCTCAGCAACCTGCCGCGTGGCATGTCGGCCGATTGGAAGGATGCCGCTTTGTTGCTTGGATGCCATCCAACTGGCAGCGCACCGCGGGTCTTGGAGAAGGTGTTTGTGGAGCTCGAGCGTGAGCAGCCGGGCCTGTTTCTTCTCCAGCATCAAGGGCAAGGTTGCCGGCGTGGATTCATCGTCCTCGCGAAACGTGTCGATTCCAAGCGTTTCCTTGAGATAGACGCTCAGCGGGCTCTTCACCATTCGTTCAAGGAGCGATAACTCGGTGAGGAGTGGGCCGTCAGACTCGTCCGAGGTCGAGCCAGCGCCTGTGGCCGCCGACGCTGGTTTTTCGTGTGGCTGCGGTTCGGCCTCGTCCTGATTTCTTTCTCCCCCTTGCGGCTGCTGCTCGACCTGCGTGAGCACCCTGCTGGCGATTGCGTCGTGGCTCCAGATGCCCGTCACTTCGACACCGGCCTCCTCAAAATTCCGGCGGCTCAGGTGATGGCGGGGATGCTGGACCTCGATACCGCTGGCCTCGTCGAACTTCTCGCGGGTCACGCCATGCCGCACAGCGAAGTCCACAAACTCCGCCAGCGGCGTGACCAGCGGCACCCGCTTGTTGGACTTCACGTTGCGACCATTGCAGGTGATCACGAGCCGCTCTCCGGCTGCGAGCAGGCAGTCGAGCAGGGCCCGTCGCTCGTCAGCCCGCGGATCGCCATCGCCCACAAGCTGCTGTCGGCCGACGAGATCATCGCCATCGGCCTCGCCAGCCCCCACCGCGTCATCGTCGTAGCCGATCAGACAG
>JAQBZA010000039.1 GCA_027622795.1 Planctomycetota bacterium
TTCCTACGAGATTTCGTTGGCCTCCCCGGCCGGGCTCGACAAGATCGCCAACTTCAACCTGCCGGGGCTCACCCCGCACGTCGATTTCTTCAACGTGATGACCTACGACTTCCACGGCACGTGGGAGAGCACGACCGGCCACCAGGCCGCCTTCACGGGCGACCCGAATGGCTATGACGTCGAGACGGCCGTGAAGGCCTACCTCGATGCGGGAGTGGCCCCGGGCCAGATCGTGCTCGGGGCCCCGCTCTACACGCGGGCCTGGAGCGGCGTGGCCGACGGTGGTGACGGCGGCTACGCGGAGGGCTCATCCGGGGCCGCGCCGGGCACGTTCGAGGCAGGCAACTACGACTACAAGGATCTGCTCGCCCAGGTGCAGGACCCCAACGGTGGATGGCAGCTCTACTGGGACGACACGGCCCAGGCGTCCTACCTCTACAACGCCTCCGAAGACATCTTCAGTTCGTTCGAGACGCCCACGTCGATCGCACTCAAGGCCCAGTGGGCCGAGGATCTCGGGCTGGGCGGCATGATGTTTTGGGATCTCTCCAACGACGCCACGAACTCACCCGAGAGCCTGATCGACGCCGCCTATCGGTCGTGGGTGATCGGTGACTCGTTGGAGTCGATCCGCGGCAGTTCCTCGCTGACCGACGAAATCATCGTCGGCGGCGACGGGATCATCACGCCGCTGGAGGCCGAGTGGGAGTGAAAAATCATCGCTACCCTTTTTATCATCGGTCGGCTTGGTCATCTGGTGGGGTGTGAGAGCCGTCTCCGACTCTCTCCGGGGCCGTGTTGCGAGTTGCTCAGGGCAACACGCAATGGCTGAGAAGGAACTTATGCCACACGATTGGCCGCGAAAAAACGCGTCAGCAACTCAACGTTCGCTGGCTGCTGCCGCCTGCTTCATTTTTCGGACCCGCTCTTGCTCAGCTGCCAACGCGGCGCCGGTCACAGACTGCGGCTGGAAATAAAGTTTCTGCACGAGCGGTTCACCCGTGGGAATCTCCCGCCATCGCAGCCGGCGAAACCAGACCTCATGGCCGTGATCCTGTAACCACAGCCGACCGCCGCGGCCCGTCAGATCACCACCCCGAACCGACAAGAGTTCGACATATTGAGCCCACCGGGGGTCCTCGTAATCAAAAGAAAGCACCGGCTCGCCGTTGAGCCAGTGCTCGATAACGCTGTCCTTGCAGAGGATTCGCGCGGTGTTCCACGCACCGACCGGTCTGGTGAGATCCTCGGAAGGCGCCATGCAGAAAAACAGCGATGCCGCAGCCTGCCGTGGATTCCGGCCGTAGGGGCTGCCCACATTGTCGAGCACCTGATACTCGACCTGCCCCGGACGATAGTAGACACCGCTGTTGCACCCGACCGAAACCTTCCATTCGAACCGCAGTTCAAAGTCGTCGGGTACCGTGGCCGCAGTGTAGGTCAGAGGACCACCGCCATGAACCCGGTGATAGGCGCCGTCCGCCATCGCCCAATTACCAGCATGCTCCCAGCCAGCAAAGGTCACACCATCGCCGAGGGGTCTGAAGGCCGCCTCCGGCTTGGTGAATCGCGCCAGCGGCCGGCTGATCATTAGCTTAAGCCGAGCATCATCTGTAACCAGCGTGCCGGCCAGCACATCGGCTTCGGTGAAACGCGCCAAGAGAATCTCGCCATCTGTCGCCCGATTGCGATCGTACGACACAAAAATCGTGCCGTCCGGCTGCTGGAAGCCATCCGGGTAGGAGACCCCGCCCCGCTCATCGAGCACGAGCCCTCCCCTCCAGCTTCGGCCATCATCATCCGAGAGCCAGGCACTGAGTTGACTGCGGCCCTGATGGCTGTCGATCCGGTTGCCATGCTTGACAAGCAGAAGTCGGCCGGAGGCAAGCCGCCGCAAGTGGAATCGAGCATTTGGATGGGCGATCACCGAGGCAACCGGCTCAGACCAAGACGCCCCCCCATCGGTCGACGTGGACTCCATCAGGCCAGTCGCCGTGCGGGCCACCATCAAAAGTGAACCGTCACCGCGTTCCACCACCATGTGCTCATGCCAATCAGGATTCGGAAACTGGACGCCACCGATTCGATCCCAGTGTCGCCCCTGATCACGACTCCCAAAGACATTTGCTCCCCGAAACGGATCGAGTTCATGGAAGCAGCCGCGAAACGGTCCGAAGCCGCCTCGCTGGTCGAGCGAAACCGGTAGCAACCACGTTCCTGATGCCAGTACCGTCGGCTTGTTGAGGGTAACACCATGCCAGATTCGCCTGGGGGGTGACCATTGTGGCTCAGCGGCGTCAGGATTCTCGCCGACAGTCGCCCACACTCCTGCCCGCCCATCAAACATGTCGATCGACTGGTCGAAGAACAGCCAAAGCCGCCCCCTGGGATCGGTCCAGAGGGTACCGACAAGAATGCTGCGGGGGCGTGGAAGTCGGCTTGAGTGAGAGTCGAGGACGAGCCGGGGCTTCGACCAGGTTTGCCCACGATCATCCGACGTTGCCAGCACGAAGAACGCTTCCGGGGAATCGCCCCCAGCAACCCAGCAGGCCCAGATCCGCCCCTTGGGTGTGCCGGCGATGCCGATTGTCATCCCATAGTCAAGCTGGTCGTAGTCATACTTCGGCAGCGGTTTTGTATCGAGCACTGGAGGAACAAGGGCGAGATCGGCGACCGTCTCAAGCACCGTGGTCTCGAATTCTCGAATCGCAGCGGGGGTTGCAAACCGTATGGATGGCTCGGTCGCCATCAGGCATAAGGACGTGTATGCCGACAAAGCAACTGCCACGGGGATTGTTGCGGTTTTCATGGAACGCTCTCACGGTACCGAACGTTCGCGCAGATGATGCGCCGCGGTTTCCTCTCCAGGTATGCCCTTGCGCGGTTGATCTCAGCCGTGATCGCCGGGAGCGACTCGAGAATCGGCACTCCGCGCGGCACCGGGTGCATGAAGATCTCACCCAGCCAGCGGATCGAGTCGGGTGAAGCAATCATGGAGTTGGTGTGATTTTCAATCGACAGTATCCCGCCCGTCGCCTCGGCCACCGCCACGCTCGGAGCGAGTTTCCGAAGGAAGTCGCGAATCTGCGCCTTCAGTTCGTTTCCAATCGCGCCTCCTTTGCCGGGTGCCCCGGTCACAAGCGTCACGCCCGAACCGGCGATCCTTCTAACCATCTGGAACTCATTGGCCACGTTGAAGGGGCCGAGCCCGTAGCAGGCGATGCTCCCCAGCCTCACACCGTGCGCATTGAGCAACTGCTTCACTCGCGTTTCACCGAGCGAGTCGATCTCCAGCCGCTGCGACCCATGCGGTGGCGGCCAGAGATCGATCATGTTGGCGCCCGTCTTTGAAACCTCTGGGAGCACTTCCGCCAGACTGGCCGATCCATACAGCGCTGAGGCGAGAATGGAGTGAGGCTTCCAAGGGGTGGGCGGAGGGTCCGCAGCCACTGCTCGGCGACTGAGGATGTTGAGCCCCCAGGAAGCGGCAGCCCCCTTCAGCACCGTCCGACGGGACTGCTTGCCATCACTCATGCTGCCAACTCAATTTTTGAAGCGTAACACAATCTGGCCAGGTTCCGGCACGGGAGCCGTGTGGTCTTGGAGTATGCCACAGCAGTGTGTCTGCCGCCGGCTGCGGCCGGGGGAGGAGTGGAGCTGGATTTTGTGGTATCACCGTATCGTTCCCGAGGAGCTCACCACATGCCTGCCGCCGCTGCATCCTGCCCACTTACGGCTCGCCAAGTCATCGACCTCTATTTTATGGAGCATCGAGCAAAGCTCCTCGACATCGCCGCCTTCCTCGACCGGCTCGAACGGTCCGCGAACGACTTACCCGCCGCTCCGGACGGCCGCGATGACGTCCGCGTGCGGGCGCTTCGCCAAGCGATCCCGCTGCTCGTCGACAACCAGCCCGACCGTGTGCGGCGAATCCTCGACCTTCTGAGTGATCATTCTCGCGAGCCGATCGCCGCCGCCCACACCCAATCGGCCCTCGGTGCCGATCCCTACGGTACGTACTGACACGACACGTCGACGCGAGCCGCTGCATGCGGTGCCCGTCAGCCCACCGTCCTCATATCCGCCGCATTTGTCATGGCCTACATCGACCCGCATATCCACATGGTGAGCCGCACGACCGACGACTACCGCCGCATGGCAGCGGCCGGCTGCGTGGCAATTACGGAGCCGGCGTTTTGGGCCGGCTTCGATCGCAGTAGTCCAGACGGCTTTCGCGACTACTTCCGACAGCTCACGAACATTGAACCGAAGCGAGCCGCCGCCCACGGCATCGCCCACTACTGCTGGCTCTGCATCAATCCGAAGGAGGCTGAGGACGTCGGCTTTGCCCGCGAGGTGATGTCGCTCATTCCAGAGTTTCTCGATCAGCCCAACGTGCTCGGGATTGGCGAGATCGGCCTCAATAAGAACTCCCGCAACGAATTGGCCGTGCTCGAGGCGCAGATCGAACTTGCAAAGCGGCACGATCGGCTGATCCTCGTGCACACACCGCACCTCGAGGACAAGCTCAAGGGAACGCGGCTCACGATGGACGCGTTGAAAAACGCCGGCATTGATCCCGGGCGAGTGCTTATCGACCACGTCGAGGAGCACACGGTCGGAGAGGTGCTTGACCGTGGTTTTTGGGCGGGCATGACGCTCTACCCAGATAGCAAGTGCACGCCACAGCGGGCCGTCGACATCATCGAGTGCTGGGGGAGCGAGCGAATCTGGATCAACTCGGCTGGCGACTGGGGGCAGAGCGATCCACTCGCTGTGCCGAAATGCCACATCGAGATGCGCCGCCGTGGCCATCTTCAGTCGCTCGTCGACACGATCAGCCTCCACAATCCTGCGGCGTTTCTCGGCCAGTGTGGTCGCTTCCACCTGCCGGGCTGACCAGCCACGATAGCACTACCACACCTCCAACGGGCCCGGTATGCAACCCACCGATCCGCAGCCCTGCCAAACTGCGCATGTACAGATGCTGCTCGACTCATTCGCCCGCCTGGTGGGGCGAGAGTTGCTGTCACGCATTGGGCCTCCCGAGGAGCAGGCCCGTCGGCTCTTCGAGGCAACATTCGTCGTCGTCTCGCACGGCACGGAAATCGACCCGTTGCTCAACTACGGGAATCGGTCGGCGTTGACGCTGTGGGAGATGACCGCAGAGGAGTTCCACGGCACGCCGTCACGACTCACCGCCGAACCGGTGCATCGCGACGAGCGGGCCCGGCTCCTCGCACGGACTGCCCTCAATGGCTTCGTCGACGATTACTCAGGCGTGCGCATCTCACAAAGTGGCCGTCGGTTCCGTATCGAGCGGGCGATCGTCTGGAATCTCTCTGATGCCACCGGAATGCCCTCCGGCCAGGCCGCCACATTCGCCGACTGGACGCCCCTGCCCGATTGACGACATATCAACTGCACCGACCGACAGGCCGTCAGTCGGGCAAGGCCCGACCTTTTGTTTCGGGGCCGAACCAGACGAGCACAGCACCCACCAGATAGATCGCCACGAGCACCGACCCAGCCTTCGGAAAACTTCCGCCGAAGAAGGTCATCAGGGTCGCCGTTTGCAGGCCGCCGATCGCCGCGATGATTCGGCCGAAGTTGAAGGCGAAGCCCTGGCCCGTCGCGCGGACTGCAGTCGGAAAAAGCTCGGGAAAGTAGAGCGGGAAGAAACCGTAGAACGACGCGCTGATCCCGCCGGCGGTGAAAGCTGCCAGGAGGAACGACGTGCCGTACGAATCGTGCCCCTGATACAGCCACAGCGCGGCAGCGATCGTCGCCAGACAAAGAAGTGCGAATGTCGGCCTCCGGCCGATCCGGTCAGCGACGAGGGCCGTGAGGAATGTTGACATGATCGCACCGAATGCCGTCGCGATCTGTGAATATTCCTTCGCGTGCGGCGCGGCATCCCCACCAAGTTGCATCGCCCAGCGGGGAATCCACTGGATCGCCCCCCAGGTGCCCAGGAGCGTCACGCCGGCAAGCCCGGCACCAAACAGCATCAACTTCACGACCTCTCTGGCCGACCCGGTCGGCAACGAACCAGCCGCCTCGGCCCGGCCGAGATAACGCAGCACCGGGAAGAGATAGCCAGCTGCGGCGACGACGAGGCCCGTCACCGTGACAGCAGTCGCACCCGAGGGCGCGAGTCCGGCGGGAGACCACGCCCAAATGATCGAGAGTGCCGCCACACCTCCCACGAGCACGCCCAGCAGGTCGGCCTTCATCCAGTGCGAGGTCGCACCACGCTGATTCTGGGCTGCCCACTTTTCCGATTCGGGCACCCAGATGCGGATGAGAAAGATCAACAACGCCGGCAGTGCACCGCTGATCATGAGCAGCCGCCATGCGGAGTTCGCCACCAGTTGTGTGACGATCGACTCCGGCAGGCCCACGCCCAAAAGAAGGCCACGCGTACCGTTGATAACGCTTCCAAGCCCGAGGCTGAGGAGCGCGACGAGCAGGAAGCCCACATTGGCCGCCGCACCAATGAGGCCTGCCGTGAGGGCTCGCGACTTCCCGGGCCAGATCTCATTGACCAGCGCCACGCCAAGCGACCACTCGCCGCCCATGCCGAGCGACGCGATGAATCGGAGTGCAGCGACATGCCATGCCTCGGTCGCCAGACCACACAGGCCCGTGAACACTGCATAGGTGAGGATACTCAACGTCATTGCCCGCACACGGCCGATGACGTCGCCCAGCCAGCCGAAGAGAACACCACCGGTCGCCGCGCCCACGAGAAAGACGGCGATGATCGCGCCAAACCACTTGTCGGCATCGCCGGGGGCAGCGTCCGACCCGAGCAGATCTTTGATTGCGGGCCCGCCGATGAGCGGAAAGAGCCCCATTTCAAAGCCATCAAAAAGCCAGCCGAGGATGGCCGCCACGAGGGCAGCGTTGCGACCAAACCTGCCGATCTGTCTCGTCATGCTGGTCTCGCTCCTTGGGCAGCTGGCGTAAATACCCTGGTCGCGTGCTGTCCCACGGAGGGATGCATTGCCCCAGCCTTTGGCTGGTACACTTTCCATCATCCCAGTGGGGTATCGGACAGATGCGACTGACCATTGAAGATACCGTGCGGATCGGAAGGCGGCTCGCCAGACGTCCGTTCCTGAGTATCGGCGGTCTGGGGCTCGCCGCGGTGGGCGGCTTGCCAGCAGCACTCGCAACAGCTTCTGCAAGGGCTGCTGAGCACCCTGCGGCTCTCCGCGACCGATCGGTAATTTTCGTGTTCATGCACGGTGGTCCGGCGCAGCATGAGACATTCGACCCCAAGGGGGATGGTCCGGCGCATGCCCGCAGTGCGACCGGTGAAATTTCCACATCGCTCCCCGGCGTGTCGTTTGGGGCGACCTTCGAGCAACTCGCCAAGCGAGCGCACCTCTTCAACATCGTCCGTTCGTTTGTCACCGGGGACGGAAATCACGATATCAAACCGGTTGTGGGCAGCGCCACGCTCAAGGCCAACATGGGCTCGCTCTACGCCCGAGTCGCCGGCACGATGCGACCTGACACCGGCATGCCCACGAATGTGGCGCTTTTTCCACAGGCTGTGGAGCCAGCAACGCAACCCGTCGTCAAGCAATTTGGGGATTTCGAGTCGGCCGGCGATCTCGGTGCCGGCTACGCTCCGCTTGTGCCCGGAGGTGGTGGCGCTTTTCAGCAAGACATGCGGCTCAAACTCCCCCAAGATCGACTCCACGATCGCCGGAGCCTCCTGACCGCGATCGATCGTGGCCGCCGCTGGCTGGAAACGCCGGCGCTCCAAGATGTGATGGCCACCCAGGGCCTTGCCTTCGACGTGCTACTCAAGGGGGCGTCTGAGGCATTCGACCTCACCAGAGAGGATCCGCGAACCATCGCCCGCTATGACACATCGGGGCTCGTGCATCCCGACCGGATCAGCAAGAAGTGGAAGAATCACAAAAATTACGCCGACCATGGCCAAACACTCGGCAAACTCCTCCTGCTCGCCAGACGGCTCTGCGAACGGGGCGTCGGTTTCGTGACCGTCACGACGAGTTTTGTCTGGGACATGCACGCCGACGTAAACAACGCCACAATGACTGAGGGGATGGGCTATGTCGGCCGCCCCTTCGACCATGCTCTGGCAGCGCTGGTGGACGATCTTGAGGCCCGCGGACTTCGCGACAAGGTGATGGTCGTGTGCTGCGGCGAGATGGGCCGCACCCCGATGATCAACAAAAATGGGGGACGCGATCACTGGGGTGGCCTCGCACCGCTGTTGCTCTACGGCGGCGGCCTCAGTGCTGGCCGGGTGATTGGCAGGTCCACGAGGGATGGCAGCCAGCCCGCCTCGAATCCCGTTTTGATCCCCGACATTGTGGCAACGATCATGGGTAGCCTGCTGGATCTGGCCGAAGTCCGCCTCTTCGATGGACTACCCAAGCAACTTCAGGACGTTTTCGCCACGGGCCGGCCGATCCCTGGCTTGGCCTGACGGTAAAAAAAAGAAGCTTTTCCAAAGCGATCCGAATGAAGCCGGAGAAGCAAAGCCAGGCGGTGTACGATAAACTTGGTCTGCGGTGGAGAAAGACCCATGGCACTTGCTAGGCAGGAGGAAGGGCGATGTCTGGAGCCATCTTGAGTTCCTTTTGTTTCTATTTCCTCGCGGTGATTCCAAAACGCCGTTGTGACAGGCTCCGATCATCGACTGGCTTCACCCTTGTTGAACTCCTGGTCGTGATCGCGATCATCGGCGTGCTCATCGGCCTGCTCCTGCCCGCCGTGCAGGCTGCTCGGGAATCCGCCCGGCGGATCTCGTGCTCCAACAACATCAAACAAGTTGCATTTGCATGCCTTAATTACCACGAGCAACGGCTTTCCCTCCCTCCGGCTCGGCTTGCCGATGGATTTGCCACCTGGGCGGTTGTGATCCTTCCGAATTTGGAGGAACAGCCGGCGTTCGACTTGTGGGACATTGCAGCCCGGTACTACGACCAGTCAGATGCGGCCCGTAGAGTCCAAGTTTCATCGTACTACTGCCCGACTCGACGGGCTCCAGGACAACTCAGTAAGCCGGGCTACTACGACGGCACCGCCATTGGCGGTCTGAGTGATCTGGCGGCGAGTTGTGGCAGCATGATTCGGTACACCGGCGCTAACCCCAATTGGCAGGATTCCGTCAATGCCAATGGAGCGATCATCACCGCCCGTTCAACGGTAGCATCCTCCCGAATCGTGAATGGATATCAGGGACTCGTAAATCTCTCCGCCATCACGGATGGGACCAGCAAAACATCACTGATCGGAGAAAAGTACGTGCGGCGGGGGCAGCTTGGGATTGGCTCGGGCGGCGAGACGGGGGCATCAGGAGATGGGTCCATCTACAATGGAGATCACGAGTGGTTTTATACCCGTGTGGCTGGCGCCGGTGCGTCGCTGTGTGACGGCCCGGACGATACGAGTCTCTATCATGCCACCCGCTTCGGAAGCGACCATCCGGGGGTGTGCCAGTTCGCATTCTGCGACGGTAGCGTACGAGTTCTTTCCAACACGACCCCGACAACGATTCTCGCCGCGATGACACAGCGCGATGACGGGCAGGTGGTCGACCTGCCGTAGGTAATCGCTCACAATCAGCGGGTGAGGTTGAGCAAAACTTTGTTATCCTGACTTGGCTGCACGTCTGCAGTCAGGCCGGATGTTTCGTAATCGGCGTATCGCAGCGGCACGGGCAGGATTGTGGAGGCCGCATCTCCAAAGGCCGGGGGTGGCAGCACCACGACGCGATGGCGACCCGCAACAGCACCCCGCTTCTGGCGTCCGGCTTGACGAGTTTCCAGCACGAAATGGCCCTCAGGATCGGCGACCCCAACCGCTGAGACACCCTGAGTGGGTGCATCCTCCGATGAGAATTCGACGGCAAACCCAGCCGCGGGCTGTCCTTCAAATCGGACCGTGCCGGTCACTGCATGGAGAGCGGGTTGCCCTGAGCCACAACCGGTCAATACCAGCAGTAGCGACAAGCAGCACCATCCTCGACGCGGTCTCCTGGCATCCGTTCCCATTCCCGATACACGCACCTCAGCATCGACACTGCTCATCGAATTCTCTCCCCCAGGGATCGCCGGACCGTCGAATCATGGCTTGATGCAAGATCGCATCGCACGTGCATCATACAAAGGCCTCAGCCGTTTCTGCCGGCGCCGGGCCGTACTTGAGCGGGGCCATCGTAAAGCTGGCCCGGCCCTGGCTCACGCTCCGCACCGCGGCTGAATAGCCAAACATGCTCGCCAGGGGTGCCTCGGCCGTGAGCACCGTCACGCCCCCCCGAATCTCTGTGGCCGTAATGATCGCCCGCCGCTGCTGTAGATCGTTGATCACGTCGCCGAGGTGATCCTCCGGCACACTCACCTCTACCCGCATCACCGGCTCCAGGAGCACGGTGCCGGCCGTCTCGAGCATCTGATCCACCGCCTCGGCGGCCGCCATCCGGATCGCCACGTCGCTCGGCGGCGGGTCGGGGATCGGGCTCTCGAGCACCGTGATCTTCACGCCCCACAGCGGGCAGCCCTTGAGCCCACCCCGCTCGGCGCTCTCACGAACCGATTGGGTCATCAACGCAGCCAGCGCGGCGAGCGACTCGCTCTCCGGAAACCAGCCCTGCTCGACGATCGGCCCGGTCTGGTCAGCGATCGGCTCGGCCCGTAGCGACACCGTGGCCACGAGCTGCTGAACACCCATGAGCCGATCGATCTCCCCCCGCACGCTCACCGCCTTGGCGAGCGTCTCCTTGTAGCTCACCCGCGGCCTGTGCACGCGGCAATGGAGATTGAAGTCTCGCTCCAGCCGATGGCGGATCACCTCCAGATGGAGCTCGCCCATTCCCGAGATCAGCGTCTGCCCCGTCTCCTCGCTCTCCACGGCGCGGAAGGTGGGATCCTGCCGCTTCATCATCTCGAGTGTCTCGCCGAGCTTCTTCCGCTCCAGGCTCGTCTCCGGCTCGATCGCCATCGAGATCACCGTCTCGGGAAATTCGATGCTCTCCAGCACGATCGGCGCCGCCGCATCGCAGAGCGTATCACCAGTAACGCTCGCCCGCGGCCCGATCACACCCACGATGTCGCCGGCAAACGCCTCCTGAATCTGCTCGCGACGGTCGGCCTGCACATGCCAGAGCTGGGCGATGTTTTCCTTTTTCTGCTTGAGCGGATTCCAGGCCCGGCTGCCGGCCTTCAGCGTGCCGGAATAGACCCGCACGAAATAGAGGTCGCCGTGCTTTTCGGCGATGATCTTGAAGACGAGCCCACAAAACGGGGCCGCCGGATCGGGCTTCCGCGTAATCGTGGTCGGCTCCTTCTTTGCTGGATCGAGGCCCTCCACCGGCGGCACGTCGGCCGGGCTCGGCAGATACCAGGCCACCGCATCGAGCACCGGCTGGATGCCGATGCAGTCGAGCGCCGAGCCGGCCAACACCGGCACCACCTTCCGCTGTACCGTCGCCTCACGAATCGCCTTCCGCATCAGCTCGGCTGGAATCGGGGCCTCACCCATCGCCAGCTCAGCGATCTCATCGGAAAAGTCAAAGAGCGTGGAGACCAAGTGCTCGCGATACTCCGCGACGGTGTCGGCCAGTTCGTCGGGAATCGGTGACCGCGTGATCTCCGTGAGCGCCACGCCGCCGGCAAGGGCCTCGTCTTTTGGCGGAAACGTGAGCAGCTGCATCTCGACCAGATCGACGATCCCGCGAAACGGATCCTTCACATGCGGCGGCCCCATTCCCCAAGGGACATGCAGCACCAGTGGCCTTGCCGCGAGCCGCTTCTCAATCTGGTTGATCGTGCCGAAGAAATCGGCCCCCTCACGATCGAGCTTGTTGACCAGCGCGATCCGCGGCACACCGTACTTGTCGGCCTGCCGCCAGACCGTCTCGCTCTGCGCCTCCACACCCTCGCGAGCGCTAAAGACCACCACCGCCCCGTCGAGCACCCGCAGGCTCCGCTCCACCTCGGCCGTGAAATCGACATGCCCTGGCGTGTCGATCAGGTTCACCGCGACATCCCGCCACTCAAACGACACCGCCGCCGAATAAATCGTGATGCCCCGCTCCTGCTCCTCGGGATCGAAGTCGGTGATCGTCGTGCCGCGGTCCACGTCGCCGAGCCGGTGGCTGGTCTTCGTGTAGAAGAGCATCCGCTCGGTGAGCGTGGTCTTGCCCGCATCGATGTGGGCCACGATGCCGATGTTGCGGATGCTCTCGAGCGAGCGTTTTTTGGCCATCACATCCGCTCCGGAACCTGGATGCCGAGAAGTTCGAGGCCGGTGCGGAGGGAACGGCCCGTGAGGTCGCTCAGGGCCAGTCGCGTGGCCCGTTCGTCCCCCTCCGCCTTGAGTACCGACAGGGCGTCGTAGAAGGTCGAGTAGGCCCCGGCGACGTCGAAGAGCCAGCTGGAGAGGAGGTTGGGGCGGGCGTCGGCCTCGACATCTTCGAGCGTCTCACTGAATCGCACGAGTTCGAGGGCCAGCGCCCGCTCGCGGGGATCTGTGAACGTGACCGCCACCTCCCGCCGCACCGCCGAGCGGTCGATGCCCCCCCTGGCGAAGATGCCTTCCACGCGGGCCACCGCATACTGCATGTAGGCGGCGGTGTTGCCCTTGAGTTCGAGCATCTTGTCGAAGCTGAAGACATAATCGGTGGTACGGTTTTGCGAGAGGTCGGCGTATTTGATGGCCCCGATGCCCACCGCCTCGGCGATCCGTTGCCGCTCCTCCACCGGCATGCCCGTGCCCCGCTCCTGATCGGCAGCCGTCACCACCCCAAGCGCCCGCTCCACGCCCTCATCGAGCAGGGCCTCGAGGCCCACGGTATCGCCGGCCCGTGTCTTGAACGGCCGATTGTCTTCCCCCAGCACGGTGCCGAAGGCCACATGCACGAGATCGACCCGATCGAGGCCGGGCAGCCCCCAGCGACGGGCCGTCTCAAACAGCTGCTCGAAGTGCTGCCCCTGCCGGTGATCGACCACATAGAGAATCCGATCGGGCTTCCAGTGCTCCACCCGCCACTGGATCGTGGCCAGATCCGTCGTCGCGTAGAGAAAAGCCCCATCGGCCTTGCGGATCAGAAATGGTGGCTTGCTTTCACCATGCAAAAAGACGCCGATTGCCCCGCGGCTCTCCTGGGCCAGCCCCTTCGCCAGGAGATCGTCGACCACGCCTGCCAGTAGCGGCTGAAAGAAGCTCTCGCCCAGCCAATGGTCGAAGGTCACATGCAGGCGAGCATAGAGCCGGTCGATCTCCGCCCGGCAGACGGGCATGAACTGTTCCCAGAGAGCCCGGTTTTCCGGATCGCCCTCGTGAAGCTTGGCTGTTTCGAGAAGCACCTCGCGGCCCACGTCGGGATACCGTGTGGCGAGTTCCGCCGCCTCCGGGTCTTTCTCGAGCTCCTCCGGCTTGGCGTCGGCAAGCTTCCGTACAAGTCGGTAGAGGCGGCCCAGTTCGGCGGTCGGATCGGCGGCAAAAGCTTCCTCGCTTCGGAGGCGCTTCCAGCCCCAGAGAATCATGCCGAACTGCGTGCCCCAGTCGCCGAGATGGTTGTCGGTGATCACATGGTGGCCGCGAAAACGCATGATCCGTGCCAAGGCATCGCCGATCACGGTCGAGCGGATATGCCCCACGTGCATCGGCTTGGCGACGTTGGGCGAGGAAAAGTCGACCACGATCGTCTCGGGGAGATCGACCGACGGCACGCCGAGCCGCGGAT
>JAQBZA010000040.1 GCA_027622795.1 Planctomycetota bacterium
AAACGACTCCGCCCGGCTGGCGAAGAGCCAGCGGCGGATCGCCTTGGCCCGCCAGGCGGGCTGGCCCCGTTCCTGAAGCCAGAGGGCAAGGGGGGCGTCGGGCTCGAGGAGGTGGGGCATCGAAGGGGAGGGCCACCACTGGCGGCGGCCCGGAGGACGGACTACATTTTGGAGGACTGTTCCATCATACCGCCTGTTTTTTGCCCCCGGATTGCCGGCCATGAACGAGAAACGCTTCGAAGAACGCACCGCCTGGGTTTATGACGAGCGGGCTTTTCCCGTCTGGAACCGGTCCTTCGAAAAGATCGACCGGGCCGAAATGATCTCCGACGACCTATGGGCGGGGCGGAGCATTTCCGTGCTTCTGGCCGTGCTTGTGGCGATCGGGCTGCTGTTGGCGCTCGGCACCGTGGCCTTTGTCGCCAACTGGCGGTAGCCGCCGGGCGTTGACCGCTCCCTGGCTGGTCGGTAGTCTCCCTTGATCGATGTCAGGGGTTGGTTACCGGCGGGGGTGGTTTTTGATTCAGCAACAGGTTCTTCAGCACGGCGGGGCATCCGCAGGCGCGACCGTCACGATCCACGCGCCGGCCAAGCTTAACCTTTCGCTGGCGGTGCTCGACCGTCGGCCCGATGGCTATCACGATATTGAATCGCTGATGGTGCCGGTGACGCTGCATGACACGCTGCATGTGACACCCACGGCCGAACCGGGGATTTCGCTCCGGGTGCGTTGGGGTGGTCGGCTGGGGCGGGTTGACCCGGCCTTCGCCGGTGACGTGCCGGCAGGACCGGAGAACCTTGTCATCCGCGCGGCTGAGGCCCTGGCCCATGAGGCGGGCGTCGACCAGGGCTTGGAGATTGATCTCCTCAAGCAGATTCCCTCCGGTGCCGGGCTGGGGGGCGGATCGAGCGATGCCGCCGCGGTGTTGCAGGCGGCCGCCGATGCCTGGCAGATCGATTGGCCGGTCGAACGGCTCGCGGCGCTGGGGGCCACGCTCGGCAGTGACATCCCGTGGTTTTTTGCCGGCGGGCCGGCGGTGGTCTGCGGCCGCGGGGAGCGGGTGCGGCAGGTGGAGGGCATTCCGCCGCTCCCAGCCGTGATCGTCAAGCCGGCAATGAGCCTGTCGACGGCGGCTGTGTATCGGGAATGCAAGCCCGACGCCACCCGCCGCGGTGATGCCGATCAGTTGGCCGACGCGTTGCGGCGTGGTCTGCGGGCGGCGATTCCGCTGATGTACAACGCCTTGGAGCCGCCGGCTCGCGGGCTGGCGGCCGATGTGGATCGGCTGCTGAACGACCTCCGCCGGGCGGGCGGGCTGCATCCGATGCTGACCGGGAGCGGGAGCGCCTGCTTTGCGATTACCCGCACGGCGGCGGAAGCGCGGCATCTTGCCGCCCGGATGGAGGCCCTCGGCTGGCCGGCTGTCTTTCCGGTGCGATTGTGTGCGTGAGTCGGCTGCGGGGCTGGTCGGGGGGAGTCATGGAAATCACTGAGGTTCGCATCAAGCTGGTGGAAAACGCGGCGGAGCGGCTGCTGGCCTTCTGCTCGATCACGATCGACGGCGCCTTCGTGATTCGTGACCTGAAGCTGATCGGGGGGCCGAGCGGCCCCTTTGTGGCGATGCCCAGCCGCAAACTCTGCACCCATTGCCGCGGCTGCGGATTCAAGAATCCGTTTCGGGCCGGCTACTGCAACCAGTGCGGAGGCAGGCTCTCAGAAAGCAGTCCGCCGCGTGACGACGATGGCCGGGTGCGGCTCTACGCCGACATCGCCCACCCGATCAACGCCTCCTGCCGAGACTTGATCCAGAAGCGGGTGGTGGGCGAATACGAGGCTGAAATCGAACGCGCCAAACAACCCGGCTACACCTCCCGTTACGAAGCGATGGGCGACGAAGACCGTCCCCGCCGGTGATGGCATCGCTGGAGCGATGCTGAGCACCAGCAACCGGAGGTTGCCAAGCAAAAACGGCAGGATGCCGTGTTTTGCGTGATGCCAGCACCGATGGGTGACGAAGACTGTCCCCCGCCGTTGATTGCCTAGACCGCACCCAGATTAGCTGTAGCGACGATCTGGCAATCCAGAAAAGGTAGGCTCGGGGGTCGGCGAACGCTCGACGAGCATTGGGCGTATCCTCGCCCGCGAGGAGACTTTTGCCGCCCCCGAGCCGGCGATACACATAGGAGGGATGCGCTCTAGCCACGCACTAGCGCGTGGAAATCGCGGGTGAGGCGGGCGGTGATCGGGCCCGGCACACCTGAGCCGATCAAGCGGCCGTCGATATCGACGACCGGGATCACCTCGGCGGCGGTGCCGGTGAGGAAACATTCATCGGCCGTGTAGAGGTCATGCCGCGTGAGCGTGGCCTCGCGGCAGTCGATGCCGGCGGCATGCGCCAGCTCCATGACGGCGTTGCGGGTGATGCCCTCCAGGATGCCGGCGTCGGGGGGAGGCGTGAGGAGCCGGCCACCACGAACGACGAAGATGTTGTCGCCCGTGCACTCGGCCACCTCACCCTTGTGGTTGAGCATCAGGGCCTCGACACAGCCGGCCTGGAGCCCCTCCAGCTTGGCCATGATGTTGTTGAGGTAGTTGAGCGACTTGATTCGCGGCGAGAGGGCGGCCGACTGCACCCGCTGCGTGGCGGCTGTGACGATCCGCAGGCCCTTCTCATAGTGCTCCTTCGGGTAGAGGGCGATTGTGTCGGCGATCACGATCACCTGCGGGTCACGGGTTCGGTTCGGGTCGAGACCGAGGCTGCCCACGCCACGGGTGACGATCAGCCGCACATAGCCATCGACCAGATTGTTGGCGGCGAGGGTGTCGTTGACGGCCTGGGCCACCACCTCCTTGGAGAGCGGAATCGTGAGGCAGATCGCCTTGGCGCTGGCCCACAGGCGATCGAGATGGGCGTCGAGCCGGAAGACCCGGCCCGAGTAGCTGCGGAGCCCCTCGAAGACACCGTCGCCATAGAGCAGGCCATGGTCGAACACGCTCACCCGTGCCTCATGCTCGGGCACGATGCGATCGTTCATGAAGATCAGACGCGACATGGGGCTTCCGGTCGGTTAGTCCGCGGAGGGCTCGAGCTGCTCGACCCGGCCCGCGGTGAGACGCACGATCCGGTTGGCGCGGTGTGCGATCGACGCGTCGTGAGTCACGAGCACTATAGAAAGGCCATCGCGGCGGTTCAACTCACAGACAGCATCGAGGATGCCGGCTCCGGTCGTCTCGTCGAGGTTGCCCGTCGGCTCGTCGGCCAGAAGCACCTGCGGGCGGGTGACAAGCGCCCGGGCGATCGCCACCCGTTGCATCTCGCCTCCGGAAAGCTGCCGGGGCTTGTGCCGCAGCCGTTGGCCGAGGCCGAAGCGGTCGAGCAATCCGCGGGCTGTGTCGCGGGCCGCCGCGCTGGTCCGCAGCCATTCGATGACACCATGGCGAACCATCAGCGGCGCGAGCACGTTTTCCAGCGCCGTGAGTTCGGGAAGCAGGTGGTAGGCCTGGAAGACCATCCCGATGGCGGTGTTGCGAATGCGATCCCGCCGCGTGGCCGGCAGATGATCGATCCGCGATCCCGCCAGCCGCACCTCCCCCGCGTCGGGCACGTCGAGCAGGCCCATGAGGTGAAGCAGCGTGCTCTTGCCGGATCCGCTCTGGCCCACGACGGCTACGAAGTCGCCGACGTCGAGCGTGAAATCGACACCCCGCAACACGTCGAGCCGACCACCGCCGGAGCGATAGCTTTTGCGGATGCCGTGGACCGACAAGAGTGGTCCGTGACCATGGGCCTCAGTCATGCCGCAGCGCCTCCACCGGGTGGAGCCGGGCGGCCCGCAGGGCCGGCAGCACACTGGCAGCCACCGCGATCCCGATCGCGCCAATGATGATCCAGGTCACTGTCATCGGATTGACGATCGTGGGGATCTTGAAGAAGTAATAGATTGACGGATCGAACACGGTCTGGCCGGTCCACCATTCCACCGCGGCACGGATTTGATTGAGATTCCAGGTGATCGCCAGACCGAGAACCAGGCCGGCCCCGGCCCCGACGAGCCCGAGGAACAGGCCGTAGCCGAGGAATACGCCCGCGATCCCGGCGGCGCTGGCCCCGAGTGACTTGAGGATGCCGATGTCGCGGGTCTTTTCCACGACGATCATGAAAAAGATGGCGAGGATGCCGAAGCCGGCCACGGCGATGATCAGAAACAGCAGGATGTTGAGCACCGCCATCTCCATGTCGACGGCCGAAAGCAGCGGACCCTGCTTGTCACGCCACGAGGAGACGGCATAGAGCTCCGCCGGGAAGGCGCCTCGCAGCCGGTTGCGAACCTCGTCGAGGTTTGCTCCCTCCTTGAGCTTGATCTGGATCGAGTTGACGCTGGCGATACCCGTTTCCGGCTCGATCATCCCCCGCATCCGCTGGAGGGCGGCGATCGGCACGAAGACAAAGTTGGAGTCGTACTCGCTCATCTTGCTTTCGTAGAAGTCGACGATCGTGAAGGTGTCGCTGACCGCCTTGGGGGGTGTGCCGGCGGTGGGAAAGGTGATCTTCACGTCGTCGCCGGGCAAGACGAGGAACCGATCAATTCCCTTGGAGTCGCGAAAGCTGGCCAGACCGATGCCGGGCACGACGCCGGTGAACTGCTCGGTGGCCGGATCCATCGTGCGGCCCTGCTCGGGGCGGGCGGTAGCGAAGGGATTTTGCGGCGCGGCTTCCTCGGTGCCAGCGTCAGTCACCGGGGCCGGGGCAGCGGCGGTCGCGGCCTCGTCACCCGTCGCGGCCAGAACGGCATCAACCTGCGCATCGATCGGCCGCGTCGGCTCGGCACGGCCCGCGGCTGCTCCCTCCTGTTCCTCCAGTCGCTTCTGCCAGATTCGTTCCCGCTCCACCCGCATCCGGCGATGCGGCCAGCCGGCGCCGCCGAGGGCTGGCCGTGACGGGCCCGGCCCTTCCGCCTGGCTGTCGGCGGTGTCGTAGCCGCCGTCGCGGAGGTTGAACGACAGCTGCCGGCGGTTCTCCGGATGCTGCAGATAGCTGCCAAAGTCACTCACGGCGGCATGGGTCGCCTCGTCGATGCCGATGAACATCACCTGCCGGGTCACCCACTGGCCGCGGACCTGAAAAGAAAGCATGGCGGGCACGGCCACGGTCGGTGTCATGCCGGCGATCGAGTCGCCCGCGGCCCGGCGGATCTCCTCCATGTGCCACTGCGGATCCTGAAAGCCGGAGAGCGAGTGGCTCTCGAAGACGATGTCGGAGAGGATGCCGTGGATCCGTGTCTGCATCTCGTGAGAGAAGCCGGCCATCACGGCATTGACGACGATCATCGTCGCCACGCCGAGCGTCACGCTGATCACGCTGGCCAGCGCGATCCAGCGGGTGCGAAGGTAGCGCCAGCAGAGGAGAAGCTTGTACATCGGAAGACAGATCTCCGACCTGTCGAATGCGGCGAGTGGAAAGTAGGACAGGCTTTAGCCTGTCGAATGTGGTCGATTTTTCGTGACAGGCTGAAGCCTGTCCTACTGGTGCGGGCGGTGGATGGGAAACAGGATCACGTCGCGAATGCTGGGGGCGGCGGTGAGAAACATCACAAGCCGGTCGATCCCGATACCGAGGCCGCCGGCCGGAGGCATGCCGTGCCGCAGGGCGCGGATAAAATCGGTGTCCATCCTGGCCATCGACTCCTCGTCGGCGAGCCCGGCGAGCTGTGTGCGAAACAACTCCTCCTGGAGGTCGGGGTCATTGAGCTCGGTGTAGGCATTGGCCAGCTCGATGCCGGCCACGTAGAGCTCGAACCGTTCGGCGATCGCCGGATTGTCGGCCTTCCGCTTGGTGAGCGGGCAGACCGCGGCCGGGTAGTCGATCACGAAGACCGGGCCGGAGAGCGTGTCTTCGACGGTGGCCTCGAAGAGGTCGCTCTTCACCACGTCGGGATGCCGGCCGGCGGTCTCGATTCCCCGAGCCGAGGCAGCGGCTCCCACGCTGGCCGGATCGGCTGGATCGCAGCCGGTGACCTCCCGGAGCAGGTCGTCGTAGGTCGCGCGGCGAAACGGCGGCGTGAGATCGACGGTATGGCCCATCCACTCAAACCGTGTCGGTGCGCCGGCGGCCTGGGCCGCTTCCACGAGGATCGCCTCGGTAAGATCCATCATCGTGCCATAGTCGCCATAGGCCTCGTAGGCCTCGAGCATGGTGAACTCGGGGTTGTGGCGGGGGCTCACCCCTTCGTTGCGATAGACGCGGCCGAGCTCGAAGACCCGCTCCAGCCCGCCGACGAGCAGCCGCTTGAGGTGGAGCTCGAGGGCGATGCGAAGCACCAGCGGCATGTCGAGGGCGTTGTGATGCGTGAGGAACGGCCGGGCAGCGGCCCCGCCGGCGGTCTCCTGAAGCGTCGGCCCTTCCACCTCCAGATAGCCCCGCGCCGTGAGCACGCGGCGGATCGCCTCGATGATCCGGCTGCGGGCCACGAATCGCTCCCGCACCCCTTCGCCATGAATCAGGTCGAGGTATCGCATCCGCTGCTTGAGCTCGGGATCGACGAGGCCATGAAACTTGTCGGGGGGCGTCTCCAGCGACTTGGTGAGAAACTCGATCCCGGTGGCAAACACGGTGAGCTCACCCGTCTTCGAGTAGCCCAGCCGCCCCTCGGCGCCGACGATGTCGCCCAGGTCAAGGCACTTGATGATCTGCCATGCCTCCGGCCCCACCTGCTTCTTGCCGATCATCAGTTGGATGCGGCCGCTGCGGTCGGCCAGATCGATGAAGACGAGGCTGCCGGCACTCCGCAAGAGCATGATCCGGCCGGCCACGCGGACGGTGGGGCCGGTCGTGTCGTCGGGTGAGCGGTCGAGCGATTCGCCCGTTGCCCGCACAGCGACGATCGGCCGGGTGTCGTCGTAGCGGTGGCCCCAGGGATCGACGCCGAGCGCCTTGAGTCGCTCGAGCTTGTCGCGGCGGGCCTGCTCGAGGGAGGCCCCGGATCCCTTGGGCGTGGCGGGGGCATCAGCAGAGGGAGCGGGGGATTCAGAAGGCTTGGACATGTCGACGAGGGCAGACTCCGGGAACGATGCAAACGGGTGAAGCCAGCATTCTCTGCTGTGGGGCTGTTTTCGGGAAGTTCGCCCGTCGGCTACAACCTCGCCAATGAGGTCAGACCACGCCGCACCGCAGCTTTTCAGCGTCGAACTCCGCACCGCCCGGTGGGCTGAGCTGGTGGAGTGGTATCGCAGCGTGCTCGGCCTCCGGGTGCTGGTGCGGGTGGTCGATGATGGCTATGCACTGCTGGCAGCCGGCGACACGCGGCTGGCGATCATCGCCCGACCGGAGCCGGGGGAGGCCAGTCGGCGGTGGAGCCTCGGGTTTGAAGTGGCCGATCTCGGGGCGGTGCATGCCCGGCTCACGGAGGCGGGCACGGATGTCATCGCTCCCCAGGAAAATCCTGAAGGGTTTCGAGAACTCACCGTCACCGATCCCGACGGCAACCGGCTCCGGCTCTTCGCCTGGATGGTGCGGGCATGAGTCGGGAGCCGAGGATGAGCTCTAGGATTTCGCTTTTTCACTGGGAAGGTTGATCCTGCCCGCGGCCCTGTACTCCGAGAATAGGCAGGTCAGCGTGAAACGAGACAGTGCCACGATCGACCACAGGCACCAAAATGTCAGCACCGCGAGGAAGGTCGGCTCGTCGGCATGGGACCGGAAGCCATCCATGATCGCCGCGGCAGAGCCTGCCATCACGGCCAGGTTCGGCCAGACCGCCAGGGCGCGGCGGATGAATGACGTGCGCCGCACGACCTTTGGAGTGACCCGGTACGCCGGCGGCGTGAAGGGGTGAGTCAGCGCGGCCACGAGTGCCGATACGTACACGGGCCAGAGCCCGACCTGCATCTGGAACGCCTTGAAGTCATGCGCCCGGTCGGTCATGAATCGGGTCATGAGCCGCATGAGCACCAGATACGGGAGCCGGTAGCAGAGAAAGAGCCAGAACGGCGCTGCCACCACGAACTCGCCCCGAAACAGGCACCAGGCGGGCACACAGAAGAAAATCGGGTAGGCAATCCCGTACATCACATAGTGCCAGCCGAAGTGGAAGTAGTTGAACCGCTGCCGCCAGTCGAGCCCCCGGGTGAACAGCGGGTTTCGCCAGACGAGGATCCGCAGACCGTCCACCGCCCACTGCCAGCGCTGCCGGTGCTGGGCGAAGACATCGGTAGGAGCCGTTCCCTCCGACAACGCGAAGGCGTAATAGACGCCGCGCCATCCGTGTTGTTCCAGGAGGAGCGACGCGTACAGATCCTCCACCACGCTCCACGTGGGAAAGCCACCGATCGCTTCGAGCGCCTCGCGGCGATAGATGACACCGCTTCCGCAGGAGATGGCTGCATTGGCGTCGTTCTTGCCCATCTGCATCGCTTCGTAGAAGACGGTGTCGCGGTTGCCCCACGGGTCGCCGGAGGGAACATCGAATGCCTGCCGGCTGGCCACGAACCCGATCTGCGGTATCTGGAAGAAGCCGATCAGCCGGGAGATGATCTCCGGCTGCGGCACCTGGTCGGCGTCGAGCGTCATGACGAAGGGCGCCGTGGTGAGGGAAAGCCCGTGGTTGAGATTGCCGCTCTTGGCGAAGTGGCGTCGCGCGCGGGTCGTGTAGGCAAACCCATACTTTGCTGCCAACTCGCGAACCTCGGCCGCGTGTCCGTCGTCAAGCACCGTCACCCGAAAGCGCGGGTAGTCGATCATTGCCACGGCGGCGAACGTGGGCTGCACAACCGCGATCGGCTCGTGGCATACGGCGATGAGCACATCCACCGGTGGTGGATTTCCGCGCCACGGCAGCCCCTCCGGCAGATGGAGCCGCTTCCGCGTGAGCATTTCGCCCCACAGAAACACGCTCACCGCACAGATGATCTCGGCACACAGAAACGATCCACCGAGCCATGGGTGCGACCAGTCGATCGCCGTGACGAGCCAGCCGAGATAGATGAGCCCCGCTGTTTGCGCGAGCACGAACAGGACGACATTGCGGCGACTGGCAGAGCGGAGTTCGACATCTTTGTATCTTCGTTTCCGTCCAGTAGACGTGGCCTGCGAGTGCTCTCCCGTCGGCTGGTGTGCTGACTCCGTGGTGGCGCGGAAAAAGGCCATGTCAACGTTTCACGGACCGCTAGTACCGGCGGTCGTAGCTGATTACGAAATTGAGGGCGTCGAACGAGCCCGAGTCGATGTTCTGCCGGGTGAGGCCACGGTTTTGGGTGAAGTAGCGGGCATCGAGCCGCAATGAACTCCACGGGCTTTCCAGCTCGATCTTGGAATACAGAAAGATGCCGACCCCGAGCCCGTTGTTTTCCAGGACGTGAAACAGATGCCCTTCGCCACCGACCTCGAGGCGGTCTCGTGGTTGCCCAGACATCTCGAGGTTCCACACGCTGACGTTGAGAGCCGCGGGGGAATAGTACGCTGGTGTGGTTGGCCCGCCCGGAGTCTGCTGGAAAAGCGGGGCGTCGTCGCGGAGTGTGAGAAAATAGTAGGACCAGCCCATGCGGGTGCGGACCGGACCGGGCTGGAACTGATACGACACGTCCGCGAAATCATCCTGAAAGACATTGCCGTCGGAAAAGGAGGCCACCCGGGCTCGGGCGTAGAGCGTCCAGCCCGTCGCCGGCCGCAGCCGCACAAAGAGCGTGCCCTGCGTGCTCGAGATCCGCTCCCCCACGGCGCCGATCGTGGTGACGATATCGTAGATGCCGATGCCGAATGGCGGCTGGAAATCGATGAGATTGAAGTAGTCGGCGCTGCCGCCGATGTCGAGCCAGTGCACCGGAAACATCTCCGCCGAGAGTCCACCGATCGGCGTCGCCCAGCCGTTGGTGTAGCCGTTGCCACCGAGGCGGGCGGCTGTTGCGAGCCGGTCGCCGGGCCGGGAGAGGACGTCGAGGAACCCGCCCTGGCGATCGATGCTCGTGAATCCGGTCTGCGTCGCGAGTGAGTTGACAACGACGGGGCGGATCTCCGTCTCGGGAGAGGGATGAAACCGCATGTCGACGCCGAAGTTGTATTCAAGGTAGTCGAGTGAATTGGAGTAGGTCGCGAACCGCGCCCCGAGCCGCGGATCGGTGAGCTCCGCGAACAGATCGGTTCGCGGTTCCCAGTCGAGCGTCCGCTCCCGAGGCATCCAGGCGGCGAGGAGCGCAGCGGCGTTGCCCATCTCCCCACGTCGCAGGCGGCATTCCGCCAGCCCATGGGCCGCCTCCTCCAGATGGGGCGCGGCGGCGAGTGCGCGGGCGTAGCCATCCCGCGCGGGGCCGAACTCGCCGCGATAGTGCTCCGCCCTCGCGCGGGCAAGTATGGCCAGCGGCCGCGCCTGATCAGCAGGCGGCATCCGGCTCACGGCGTCGAGCGCGGCCGCCCGATGGATGAGCCGCGCCTCGATCCGCGCCCGCTCAAGCAGGATACGGGGATCGCCGGGCCGGGCCCGTTCCGCGGCGATGAGGAGTGCTCGTGACCGCTCGAGCATCTCCCTCCCGGCCGCCACCTGGGCAAGTTCGAGGAGCAACGCGGGATTCCCAGGATAGCGATCGTTGAGCCTCGAGAACGCGGCATCCGCCTCCAGCTGCCGCTGCGCCCAGACATACCCACGGGCGAGGCGAAGTTCCAGCGGGCCGTTGGAGGGATCGGCGGCAAAGGCCCGTTCCAAGAGGGGAAGGCCTTGCTCATACCGGCCGGCATCGACCAGCGCCCCCCCCCGTTCCGCGTCGGTACCGTCAGCAGCCTTCTCGATCATCGCCAGGTCGAAGGCCTCCTTCTCCTGCTGTTCGAACGCGTCGGCCGGTGGCCGCAGGCCGACCGCCCGCTCCACGTGCCGCGCTGCCCGTTCGAGTGCCGCCGGCTCCTGGGCCTTCGGGATGGCCCGGCGGAGCAGGTTGCGGCACTCCTCGTCGTGAAATCCGTTGAGGAAGGAAAACCAGGCGGCATGCTCGAGCACGCCCTTGGCATTGGGGTTATTCCGGATGGCCTGGCGAAAGAGATCGCGGGCGTCGTAAAGCCGCAACTCCTGTTCGGCGAGTTCCCCGAGCTTGTACGCAGGGTCTGGCCCGACGGACGGTAGGGGGGCAGGCAGCTCCTCCTTGGCCGGTGCAGCGGGCGGTGCCGCCCGGGCCGCGCGTGCGGTCGCCACGCGGTCCCGTTCCCGCATGATCCGTGGGTCACCGGGGCGTGCCTTGTCGGCCGCATCCAGAAGTTCCAGGGCCTCTTCAAGCCTGCCTTGGCCGGCAACGACCTGGGCCTGCTCCAGAAGCAGCACTGGGTTGCCTGGGTGGCGCTCGCTGAGTGCGCGATAGGCAGTATCCGCCTCCGGGAGCCGATTCGACCAGACATACGCCCGGGCCAGCCGGAGCGCCAGTGGTCCGTTTTGCGGGTCGGCGGCGGCAGCTCCTTCAAGCAGCGGAATACCACCCTCGAAGTCACCGGCATCGACCAACGCGGCCCCCCGCTCGGCGGCGGTGCCTCCGGCCGTCTTCTCGATCATCGCGCGGTGAAACGTCCGCTGCGCTTCCTGCTCTTCTTCATCGGCTGGCCCCCGCTGGCCAAGCTCCCGTTCGACCTGTCGTGCCGCCCGCTCCATGGCCGCTGGCTCCTGCGCGGTGGGCAGCGCCTGCCGGAGCAGGTCGCGGCACTCCTCGTCATGGAACCCATTGAGAAATAAAAACCATGCCGCATGTTCGGCAACGCCCGGCGCCGCAGGGTTGTCTTGCAGCGCCTGCCGGAAGAGGTCGCGGGCCTCGTCGAGCCGCAGCTCCCGTTCCGCCTCCAAGCCGCGTTCGAAGGTGGTCGCAGCCGGCACCGCGGAGCCGGCGAGGGCCAGCGGCACGAGGCACACGAGAACACTCAAGGGGCGGATCATGCGGGCCTCGAATCACTTGAGAGGAGTGCAAGGGCTTCTGCAGCGGGCATCGCCATGCCAAGAAGTTCCCCCTGAAAATAATCGACGCCGTCCGCGGCGAGCCGCTCCATCTGCTCATGCGTCCGCGTGTATTCCGCCACGGTCCGGATGCCGCGGGCCCGGCAGAGATTCACGACCATGCGGACGAAATTCCGCTGCAGCGGGTCGTCACCAACGTAGACCGAGACGAGTTCGTCGAGCTTCACGATCGAGAGCGGGTAGTCGGTCAGATGCCGTAGGAGACACACCCCGCTGCCAAAGTCGTCGAGGGCGACCTCGATGCCCGCGGAAGCGAGCTGGACAAGCCGACCCCGGACCATATCGGATGGCATCGTGAGGCACGCGGGAGAAATTTCGAGGATCACCTGACCGGGATCGACGGCCGCATCTTGGAGCAGGCCGATGTATTGTTCTGGAAAGGTATCGATGGCGAACGTCTCAAGGGTCACGTTTACAGAAAGCCGCAGGTACGGGTGCGCAGCTAAAAGCTCGAACGCCCGGAGGAGTACCAAGCGATCGAAGCGATTCAGGAGTCCTTCCAGGCGGCCCGTGGTGAAGAAGTCGGGCTGGGAAACGGGCTCGTGGCCCGCCGTGGCAAACCGGGCGAGCGCCTCGTGAAACACGGGCTGCCCGTCCGCGCCGCGGATCACGGGCTGGAGCCAGACATCCCAGGTATCGAGCGTCAGATTTGCCGCGAGGTCGCCCACCCGCGAACGGATGAGCGTCTGCGATCCGGCATGGACCACGCGATTGCCCCCCGCTGCATGGGCCTCCCGGACCGCTGTCTCTGCCAGTCGCACCGCAAGGTCGTGGTCGCCGTCGCGCACCTGGGCAACACCGATCGACAGGCCGTAGCGGAGCATGTCGTCTACCGCATCGCCACCGATGCGGTTGACCATGCGAATGAGGCGTTGTGCCCGGCTCTTGATCTGCCGCGGGGACGCATTTCTGACCAGCAGGAGAAATGCGCCGCCGGACAGGCGGCTCGGCGCCGCCGGCCAGGGGAAAACCTGCATGATGGCCGAGGCGACACGATCAAACACCTCGTCTACCCTTCGGAAATCCCACGTTGCGGCGAGCATCTCGAAGGCGTCGAGCCTGGCAAACATGACCACCGAGGATCCACTCGGGGCTGGCTCCTCCTCCATCTGCCGCCACAGTTCCCAGCGGTCGATCAGCCCCGTGAGCGGGTCGCGGGTGCCCCGTCGCCGACCCACGATCGGCGCGCAGTCGATAAGGGGCTGGAGGAGAAGCAGCAGCCTGCCCTCAGCCACTCTCCGTAGCCCTCCGTACATGGGATGAGGCGATCCGTCGCGATCGAGTACACGGAGGGAAAAAAACGACGGCCTCTGCGACGCACGTTCAAGGCTGTGCTCAAAGAGACCGCGGTCTTCCTGCTGCACGAGCGGCAGGAACGAATCACCGGGCCGGGGGTGCGGGCCGGGAAAAAACCACCGTTCACGGAGGTCGTAGGCGGCGCCGACTTCACCCCTGGTGTCGAGATCAACCAGGAGCGGCATGAAGTGGCTGTCGGGCGTATCGAGGCTCGGCGCTGTCCGACCAAGGGTTTCGATCACCTGCCAGCAGATCTCCTGGAGGGGCTGGTCGGCCGGTCGCTCCTCGATCCACGTGTCTGCCGGTAGCGGGACGGTGGCCAGCGTATCGGGAGTGTCCGCAAACAGCAGGATCGGCTTGCCGGGAAACTCAGCGGCAGCTTCGGCGACCCGAGCGACAGTGTCCACCGGACACCTGAGCACCACGAGCA
>JAQBZA010000041.1 GCA_027622795.1 Planctomycetota bacterium
CGAGATTCTCCGGTTCGGCAGGCAGCGTCCCCGACCCGCCGATCGGCTGACCGTGCCGCATCGCGGAGAAGACGAAGTTGGTCCCACCGGCGTCGAGCGTCAGGACCACCCGCGGATCACTGGCAAGCGCCGCCTCCGTGATCATGTCGACCCTCCTGCGGCGGCAACCCGGCGGTGGCTCCACCAGCCGTAATAGGCGATGTACAGGTAACAGGGAACCACCGTCAGGAACGCCGAGCGAATGCCGACCGCATCGCCGACGGCACCCATCAGGAGCGGCAGCAGAGCCCCGCCGACGATCATCATGACCAGGAGTGAGGAGCCCTGCGACGTATGCTCGCCGAGGTCGTCGATCGCCAGCGTGAAGATGTTCGACCACATGATCGAGTTAAAGAGCCCCGTTCCGAGGGCTACCCACATCGCGACCCGGCCGGTTGAGAACACCGCGAGGACCAGCAGCACGCAGAGGACCATCGAAAACAAGGCCAGCACCGCCGGCGGCTTGCCGCGGGCGATGGCAAAAGCCCCGAGGCAAAGCGCGATCATCAGCACGAAGGGCCAGAGTTCCACGATCGGCAGGAAGCGGGCCTGCAACTGGCCGTCCTCGAATCGCAGGGCAGTCACGACGTAGATGATGCCCAGGAGAACCGCGGCTGTCACCAGGATCAGCACGGGCTTGCGAGCCGGTTGCGAGGTGTGGGCCATGGCGATCGCGCCGCACAGACGACCGATCATCGCCCCGCCCCAGTAGAAGGCGAGGTACAGGCTGGCGATGCCTTCCGACCAGCCCATCACGGCCGGGTCGCCCATAAAGCTCACGAGGTAGCTCCCAATCGCCACCTCGCCCCCGACGTACATGAAGATCGCCACCATGCCGAGCCTCAGTTGCGGGAAACCCAACGCGCTGCCGGCCCCGTCGACGGCCACGGAACGCTGCGGGTTGATCCGCGGCAAGTGGACGAACGCCATCACCACCGCCAGCGCGAGAAACATGCCTCCGTAAATCAGGTATGGAATCCGGATCGCGTCCAACGTCACTTCCCCACCCCTGGCAAAAACCTCGTAGAGCAGAAGGCCGCCGGCGACAGGGGCGAGTGTCGTCCCCAGAGAGTTCAGCCCCTGGGCGAAGTTGAGCCGCGCCGAGGCGTTCTCCGGCCTACCGAGAATCGCCGCGTAAGGGTTGGCAGCGATCTGGAGGAGCGTTACGCCCGTCGCCAGCAGGAACAGCGCTCCCAAGAAGAAGGCGTACGACTCCGAGGCGGCCGCCGGTGCGAACAGCCCGCAGCCAGCCGCGCAGATGACCAGCGCGGCAACGATCGTACGCTGATACCCGACGCGATTGATCGGATCGCCGCCACCCACCGAGAAGGCGAAATAGATCAACGAAATGACGAAGAACGCCCCAAAAAATGCGAACTGCACGAGCCCGGCCTGAAAATAGCTCAGGTCGAAACTCGACTTGAGGAAAGGGATCAGCACGTCGTTCATGACGGTGATGAATCCCCAGAAGAAAAAAAGTGCCGTGACGGCGACGAAAGGCCCCGTGCCATCCTGCCTTGGAGCGGCCGCTTCGTTGCGGTGCTCGCTGGGACCTTCGTTGTCGCGTTTCGACGCGGAGTCGTGACGTTCCATGGTTTTCCTGCCGCTTGATGCGTCTGGCCTCACTCGGGTCGCGGAGTCTTCGCCTGCAGCCGCCGCCGGCCGCCAACAGCCGTCGCGCCGATAATCTGCTGATCGAAAAACTTACCACGGAGGCGGGGAATCTGCTCAAGGGGCCCGCCCTTGAGATTCTTCCAACTGAAGCCCGGAAAGATGACAGGGAGGTATTCGATTCCCCGTGCGCGACACCAGGCCAGGTCGGGGGCCCACCTTGCTGAGGCGTGGGCGCTGACCTGCTCGGGCGTGCGGTATCGGCCAACCGTCCAAGGACTCACGGCCTGCGCTGAAGCGGCGATCTCCTGAAGCATCGGATCGGGCACGGCGTCGCGGGTACCGGTCCGCCAGCCCGTGAGGTCATACATCACCGCGTAGACCCGTCAACGCCGCCGCAAACGCTTCAGGACCCAGACCAGCCCTGCTCCCGCGAGCACCAGCGAGCACTCGGCGGGCTCGGGGACAGCCGCAACATCGGCGATGCCCGCCGTGCTCGGCGAGGCAGGAAAGTACCCACCGGCACCATAGGCGCCGCTCGAGTCGATCCCAATCAGGTCAAACACATTGGAGACGCCGTCGTAGTTGAAGTCACCCTGCCCCCAACTCGCCGGCTGCCCGCTGCCGAACTTCCCTGCCGAGTCGATCGCGATCAGGTCAAAGACGTTGACCTGTCCGCTCAGGTCAGTATCGCCAGGAGCGGCGAAGGAGATGATGGCCGACCCGTCGCCATTGACGACATAGCCCACTGCACGGGTGCCTCCAGATGCGGCAGCGGCACTCGAGGTGATTCCAGCGGCACCATCCCACCCGCCACCGTTGCGGCCGGCCACGATGTCATTGACGAGCGTTTCGGCGGTGATGCCGCCGGCAGCCACCGAGACTTGTCCTGCACCCAGGTCGAGCAGGCCGCCACCGCTCCCCTCGGCAACGGCCAGGGTGCCCACGCCGATACTCACCCGGGCGTCCTGCGGAAGCGCCAGTTCACCACCGGCATCGACCGAAACCGCGGCTGATCCGCTGAGGGTGCCGGCATTGATCGCCAGCGAGGCAATGCCCGAACTGCCGTCAATCGCCAGCGTCGATGCCGAGAGCGTGCCGCCATCCACGATCACCGAAGGGGAACGCATCGTGGTCGCCGGGTCGACGGAAAGGGTCGCTCCCGTCGCGACGGTGACAGTCGAGCTGCCGAGGGCGTCGGGATCGACGACCTCGAGCGTCCCGGCTGAAACGGTGGTCGGGCCGGTGAAACTGTTGGCCGCGTCAAACACCAGCGTCCCCGCCCCGGTCTTGGTCACCGAATCTGCGACAGCGATCGTCGGATAGCCAGCCTCCGACTGGGTCTGACTGCCACTGGGCACGTCAATCACGATGTCGTTGGATGCCCCGGGCGTGAACACGAGCTGGAGATCATTTCCCACCAGGTCGACCGCAAACGTGCCCGTCCCGAAGGGATTGGCGAAGCCATCGGTCCCGTTCGCGGCTGCCGTCTCGATGAGAAACTTGTCTGCGGCAAAGCCGGTCACACCACCAGCCGCCGAGGCGAACGTCCAGGCGTAAGACTGCGAGGGGTCAAAGTTGGCAGCAGGCCCGCTGACATCGGGCCCCGTGCCCGACAGGGTCCAGAGGTTGAGCGTAAAGGGGTCGAAGGACGTGGCATTGATGACGAGACTCCCCCCCACGCTCGCAAGATCCCAGGCATCTTCTCCGCCGGCCGTGCCAGTGCCGGAGAGCATCTGCCAGTTGTAGTTCCCACCCTCATCGAGCGTGAGATCACCGGCGAAGGTGAGCGTTCCTGGACTTGCTCCAGGCGCGAGGGTGGCGCCGAAACCGACCGCGACATCGCCGGCGACCGTGCCCCCGCCAGCCAGTGTCTGATTCGCCGGCACGACGTAGGTGCCGAGGGCCGTCGCGTCGAAGGTGGCGGCCGCGGCCACGGCGACCGCGCTGCTGGTGGCAATCGATCCGCTCGCGGCCAGGACGAGCGTTCCCGCCTCGATCGTGGTAGCGCCGGTGTAGGTGTTGAAGCCTTCCAGAATCAAGCGGCCCGAGTCGCCCGTGCCCGTCTTGCCAAGCCCGCCAGCGCCGAAAAACGAACCGCCGAGAGTGACGTCGCCGACCACGTTCGTGGTCTGCTGCGACGTATCGACAATCAGATCCCCGGTGAGCTCTCCGCCCGACAGGATGCTGAGTGCCGTCGTCGCCTGATCATCCTTGTTGAAGACGACCGTGCCGGACGAGGGAAACGTCACATTGGCGTACGAGGCCGCTCCGCCTGAGGCGCGAGCGGAGATCCCGCCGCCGTCAGCGATGGTGATGGCATTCCCCACCGATCCGATGCCGGTCGCGTTGTTCTGGCTGACCAGCCGCACACCGCTGCGCACCTCTACGCTGCCCGTTCCGAGGCCATCGAGATTGGTGAAAAAGACTCTCGTGCCACCGCCCGCAAAGTCCCAGTTCACATCGGACGCCGTTCCGGTCTTGTTGGTCAAGCTTAAGCCGGAAGTGCCCGTGGTCGTGATGGTCTCGCCCGCGCCAGAAAAGCGGCCGGCATATACGAGATTGCCGCCATTGAGATCGAGCACACCGCCGCCGGCCCCGATCGTGACCCCACGGTTGGCATTCATTGTGAATCCGGCCGTCGTCTTCAGCGTCGCCCCATTGGCGATGGTGAGCCGGTCGGTAGCGGCCACCGTGTTGCCCAAGTTTCGATCCGCGCTGACCTGCAGGGTTCCCGCCGTCACCTCGAGATTCGCCCCAAAGACGTTGACCCCGCCGAGCACCAGCGTGCCGGGGCCGTCCTTGACGATTGCAGAAGACTGGAGAGGAGAGCCCCCGAGGACCAGCCCGATGGCCGCCGTTGCATCAGCGCCGAGGTCGCCCACGGTGATCGTGGCGATGCCCCCCAGATTGTTCATGTTGAGTTGGTTTGCACCATCCAGGATCCAGCCGCCCGACGACAACGGATCGGCGTCACCGAAGACGACGGCCCCGATATCGCGGTTTTGGGTGAGGCTCACCGTACGGGTTGCCGTGATGTCGTTGGCAAAGGTCGCCGTGGAGCCCCCGGCGGCAGCGGTAATCCCGTCCAACCAGTTGATGCTGTCGACCCACAGCCCGTCCGCATCGACATTCCAACTTCCGCTAGCAGCCAGCAACGGAGCAGCACACGCCCACGCGGCAATGCTTACGAAAAACCCCAGAACGCCTCGGCCGACCGGCGCACGCCCTCGATATGGTTTGCGACTCATGAAAACTTCCTGCTCCTGATTGTAAGGCCGCCCAGGGCGACCGACGCGACGAGCTAACGAGCCGTCACGGGACCACCCCGGAACCCCCCAGGGCGTTGGACTTTCGCCGCAACTGCCCTGCCGTCATATCTCCTATTTCCGATTCGATTCACAGAAGTGCCAGAATCGGGCCGGCCCGCAACGACCTGCACTGCTGCCCCCCCCCTGCCGCTACCGCCTGACCAGAAGATCGTTCGCCAGCAGCCGGATTCCCGTCGGAATCGCTGCTATCACAACAAGCCAGACCGTGGATGGCTCCGGAACGGCGACCGCTGAGGCTGGCCCAGAAGCGGCATTGTAGGATCCAGCACCGTAGACGCCGCTCGTCGTGATCTCCACCAGGTCGAGAACGTCAACCTTCCCGTCATCATTGAAATCACCCTCCTCCCAGGAGGCCGCCAGGCCCGAGTTGAACTTGCCGCCAACTGCAATGTTCACGACGTCGAAAATGTCGACCGTCCAGTCAAGGTTCGTGTCTCCCGCCGCGGCGTAGGCAATCGTAACCGAACCGTCATCATGCTCGACCCATCCCACCGTCCTCGAGTCGCTGCTGCCTGCGACGACAGTCGACGTGATGCCTGCCGTGCCGTTCCAGGAACCGTCGCCCCGGCCGCTGCGGAGCGCCGCGACCAGGTCGTCCCGGTCAAGACCGGCAGCCACCGTGATCGCTCCGCTGCCGATATCGACGAGGCCACCGACCAGCGGCGACAGCCCCCCAAGCCTGGTCTCAAGCCCCGGCGCGACCGTGACCCGGCTGCCCGCCGCGACAGTCAACTGACTTGCCTGTAGGGCGTTGCTGCTCGCGATCCGAAGTTCTCCCTCCCGGACCGTCACCGTCCCCGTGAAGTCCTTGCCGCGGTCGACGAGGAGCGTCCCCTTCCCCGTCTTCACGAGGGGCATGGGGCCCGAAAAGATCGGATACCCCACCTGCCCCTGGGTCTGCAGTCCGTCGCCGACATCAATCGTGACGACGGATCGATCGACGGCGAGTTCAAACACCAAAGCCGACTGCCGGAACGTGAACGGCGCCGGGTTTGTCGCGCTTGTCGGGGCCTCGATCGCCGAGATGTCCCAGCCGGCCGTCGCGTCGCCGAGGTCGCGATCCGGATTGAGCCTCACCTGAAGAAACCTGCCTCCCTCGTAATCCGGGTGGGATTCATAGAACGTACGGAGATAGCCTGCCAGCATGGTCGCCGACTCGTCGCTCGAGAAGGTGCGGGCCAGGTGGTTGCCCATCTTGATGATGTTGTCCTGCAACTTGAGGTTGTCGGACCGGTCGGCGCGATCGATCTCCACGTCGGCCTCGAGGTGCTCGGTCAGGCGGGTGTCGCCATCCGTGATGCCGATCGCCCAAAGGTCGGCGTTCACCCGGCTGACGTTCCCGGTCTGCCCCACGATGTGAAAACTCACGAACGCCCGATCGAGCGTGGCGGGATCGGCCAGGGGTGGCAGTTCGTAGGCAAGCACCGCCGACCGCCCCGAGGCGGTGCCGGGCAGGCTGGTGTCCGACCCGACACGGAGCGCGTCGGCCGCCTGGAGGGCGATGCCCCCCTCCGCCACGGTCATGTCGAGCAGGCTGCCGGCGATGACCTGTCGCTCAAAGGGATTGACACTGGCCGCCTCCCGCCGCAGCTCTTGCAGGCGAATCTGCATGGTGTCGAGCACCTGCTGCGTCTCAATGGGCAACGCCGCGACGGAACCTGGCAGGAGCAGATTGTTCACCTGGTACGGATCATTGACCAGGTCATAGAGTTCGTCGTATTCCAGACCAGCCTCCGGATGAGTGACGTACATGTGCGTCTCGGTGCGGACCGCGTCCCAGCGTGGAATGGTCGGATGCTTCACTTCCGGGTAGTACTCGGCAAACACGGCGTCTCGATCGAACCCGCCCGAGCCGCTGAGGAGCCCGTTGAGTGGTTTTCCCTGCATCGCGTCCGGCACGGGAACACCGGCAGCCGTCAGGATGGTCGGGGCGAGGTCGATGTTGGACACGAGCGCGTCGGACGTCTGCCCTGATGCGATCCCCGGCCCCCGCATCAGCAACGGCACCCGGATCGACTCGTCGTACGCCAGCCGCTTGTCGCCCCGGCCGTGCTCGCCCCAAAAGAAGCCATTGTCGCTGGTGAAGATGACCAAGGTGTTGTCGTCGAGCCCCAGGGCCTCGAGGGCGTCGAGCACCCGGCCGATGTTGGCATCGATGTCTCGCATCATCTCCATCTGGCTGATCTGCTGCGGGTTGCCCATCGTGTTGTTGAGCGTGAGTCCATTCGAGCCGGGCAGGCTGTAGACGGGCTTTTCGTCGTTGATGTCGAATCCGCCATAGCTGGGCTGGGCGTTGGGCGGGCGATCGATCGGCTGGCCGGCATAGCGGCCGCCAGACTCGGTGTATTCCGGCCCATGGGGGCCATGGACGGCCTTGAAAGAAAGCGTCAGCGCGAACGGCTCGGACCGGAAACCGCCAGCGCCATGGTCTTGGAGAAAGTCGACGGCATAGTCCGTGAGGATGGTCGTGGTGTAGCCCGCTTCGGTCACGGTTCGCGGGGCGGCATCGTCTTCTTTCACGCGGAGCCGGGGATCGGTATGCGTGCCTTGGCCCTGGAATGCCGCCCAGTAATCGAAGCCCTGCCGCGGCTCGAAATAGGAGTCCATGTGCCATTTCCCCACCATGCCCGTGCGATACCCGGCTTCCTGGAGCGCCCGCTGATAAATCGGGAGCCGCTCGTCCGGCACTGAATTAATGTCGTCATTGACCGTCAAGCCGTGGGCCACCGCGTATTGCCCGGTCATCAGCGATGCCCGCGACGGTGAGCAGAGCGGGCAGTTCACAAACGAGTTGAGGAAGTTGATGCCCTCGCCGGCGACACGGTTGTCAAGATTCGGCGTCTCGACAAACGCATGACCAGTTGCTCCCAGGCCATCATGCCGCAGGTCGTCGACATAGAAGAGCAGGATGTTGGGCGGGGCGGCTGACTGGGCGTGTGCGCCGCCGCCGAAAGCGGCGTGTAGGGCGAGCAGGAGAAGGACTGCGGTGCTGCGGCACGATCTCGTTCCAGCACGCCAGATCGGCTGCATCAGATCACTCATGCCATCTCTCCTTCCGAACCCCGGGCCGGATCGACGCGTTGCGCCTCAACGTTCCCGAACAGGCTTTGTCACGCTGTCCCAGGTCGAGCCGATGCAGATGTCCCCAAACTCGATCCACGTCGCGCTGACGCACTCGAGCGACAGTTGATCAACCACCATGTCGGTCGACACGCTTTCGCTGACGACCGACCACTCCGTCGGCTCCTCGGAGTCGGCGAGTCGGTCCGCCGACATCAGCCGAACAAGCACCTGCTCGGGATTGGTGCGACCCGAGACGATCTTGGCCACCACCGCGTAGGTCTCTCCCGGCGACTGGGGAAACGAGACCCGGGTCAACGCATCCGCGACCCGGACCATCGCTGCATCGTCTTTCCGGAGCATGATTTGAATCAATGCCCCCTGCTCAAGCTCCTCTTCGGTGGACAGGCCTCGAGCGCGGAGCACAACGGTCGCGCGGTGCTCGTCATTCCCAGGCTGCGGGCCACGCCTGACGAAAAACCGGAGGTAATGGATACCGTCTTGCGACAGATCGAGTGGCTTCTTGAACTGCCGGTGCGCGGCAGACCGACGCTCGCCTGGCGGCTTGCCCGACCCGTCGTGCCGGACAGCGACCGAGCCTGGGCCGGCCAGACCGGGCCGGACGATCCGCATCGCTCCCCGCCGCGACCGCCAGGCCTCGCTCCACCCGCTCCCAGATTGAAGCTTGGCGATCTCGTGTTCCTCGCCCCGGAAGTCATCAACCACGACCGGAACGTCGTCACGGACCTCAGGCGACGCGGTCTCGAGCGGGCGGGCCACCAGCGCGGCATCGATGGGAATTGACTCCCGCACCCCATTGCCGGCCCCAAATCGCATGCCGGCACCAGCCGCGATCCACTCCTCCGTTGCCGAGCGGGCGGTTGGGCCGGACGTCCGCCGCACCGCACCCTCCGCCACGTGCAGTTCTTCCCCGTCGGCGTCGACCACGGCGGCGTATCGCGTCCCGATGTTCTTGAAGACGGAGTGCGGGGTCACGATCTCGATCGATTCGCTGAACTGATCACCACGAAACACGAACGTCCCGCGATGCACGGCCATCGTCCGCCGCGACCGCAGGGTGAAAGCCGCCGGGCCGTCGAAAAAGACCCTCGCACCGCCGTCGAACTGAACCGTTACCGTGCCGGCCCTCAAAACGCAGGGCCCGGGCAGCATTCTTGTGCCTGTCGAGACAGGCCGATCGTTGAGCAGGGTGTTATCGCTGACCGCGACGATGGTCGCGACGTACCCGAGCGACCGCGTGGCTTCAGCCGCATCGGTCACGAGCGAAACAGGGCCGCCGCCGCCATTGCGGAGGCCGCCTCCCGGCCCACCGCCCGCCCCGACCCAGAGAAGAAGCACGGCTGCCAGCAGCGACAGCGCCGCGACGGAAGCTCCCACCGCGGCCCACAGGCCCCTCGGTCGATCGGCAACGGCCGGCAGCGGCCCGGCATCAGAGAGCGCCGCGGTCATGTCCAGGTAGCGAATGTAGAACCGACGAACTTCCTCATCGGACCGGAGCAGCCCGGCCAGTTCGGTCGTCTTTTCCTCGGTGAGCGTCCCGTCGACCGTGGCCGAGAGCAATGCGTGAAGGTCCCGTCGATCAGACAGCTTCATAGATGACCTTCCAGCAGCACAGAGCGATCGATGCACTCAAACAGGAGCCGCCGCACCCGCTCCAGGCTGCGGAACAGCGTCCGCCGACTCAGCGTGAATCGGCGAGCGATCTGTTCGGTCGGCACGCGATCGATGTACCGGGCCTGAATGAGCTTGTGGTCGCTGTCACTCAGCTTTCCAAGGCATTTTTGCAAGGCGACCAGCCGCTCGGCCAGGATCGGCTCCTCCTCCTCGCGAGTTTGAGCCAACAACTCGAGCAGCTCGGTCGGCAGCCGAACCATGCGGCGGGGCCGCTGCTGCTCGAGAAACTTCAGCACCTTGAGATACGCGAACCGACACGCCCACGGCAGGAACGGCCGGGTCCGGTCATACTGGTCGAATTTCTGGGAGATCGCGATACAAACTTCCTGCAGCACATCCTTCGTATCCTCCTCGTGCGGAAGAAGCGTGTAGATGTAGCGACGCAGGTGGTCGTAGTTGGCGGTGATCAGCGTGACGAACAACTCTTGATTGCCGTCATTGAACTGCGACACAGAAAACGCTCCCGGAACGGAGTTTCCCGCCAGGCCAGGGCATCGGATACCTGACTCTTCCTATCAGCATATTCCGCTCGTTACGACACTTGTGCCACCCGCGGCAGAGCCCCGGGAGCCTCGCGAACGGGCTGCGGGCCAACCCCGGCGTGGAGGCTGCCCCGCCCGGCCGAGTGGCACTTTTGGCCAAATCAGCGGAATAATAAGAGGTTGGGGGCTGTTCCGGGTGCGGACGGCGCCCCCCGACGCTGATTTTGCATGGTGACCATGGTGATGGCGGATGTTTTCCATCGTGCCCCCTGCCCGGGCTGCTTCCACGCGCACCGGCCACGCCGTCGATCCTGCAGGTGCGGCCAGATCGCTGCCTCCCGGCAGCGGCACGGTTTCACGCTCGTCGAGCTGCTCGTCGTGATTGCGATCATCGCGACGCTCATCGGGCTCCTGCTGCCGGCGGTTCAGAGCGCCCGCGAGGCCGCCCGGCGGATGTCGTGTGCTAACAATCTGAAGCAGCTCGGCCTCGCGATGCACAACTACCACGGTTTGAAGAAGCGGCTTCCGCCGGGCTACCGGTTTACGACAAGCGTCAACGGCTCCAAAATCAGGGTGCCCACGATCGTCTACCTGCTTCCGTTCATCGAGGACCGCGCCCGAGCCGAACTGTTCGACTTCAAGCGAAGCTGGCAGGCTCAGCTTCAGATCGTGGGGCAGGTGATCCCGAGCCTGCAGTGCGCGAGCGACACGACGCAGGTGATGGATCAGTCTGACGGCCCCGGTGGCGATCGAAAGGGCAGCTACGGGCTGAACTGGGGGCAGAACAACATTTCGAAGCCCTTCACGACGAGTTCTCTCAAGGCGCCGTTTTCTCACGATTACGGGGCGAAGTTCGGTGAGATCACCGATGGCACAAGCAAAACGCTGTTGCTGATGGAGATGATCCAGGCCCCCTCCGACAGCCAGGGCATCGACCGGCGAGCCCGGATCTGGAATCCGACCGGCGGGACCTACCAACTGCTGACCAGGCAGGGCCCCAACACGGCGGTTCCTGACGTCTCGCGGTGCGTTGATCGAACGGATCGCGGCCTCCCCTGCACCAACAACAACGGCCAGGGCGTCAGCTATCTAATGTCCCGCAGTCGACACTCGGGCGGCGTGACGGTCGCCCGCTGCGACAGCTCTGTCCAGTTCGTGAGCGATGACATCGACCTTGTCGGGTGGCAGGCCGCAAGCAGCATCAACGGAAGCGAGACGGTCGGCCTGCCCTGATGCAGTCATGGCAGGGTCGGGGCGCGTAAAGCAGCCCGGCCGCGGTGCGGTGTCTCGAACCTGATTTTGGTGCAATTGCTTTCCGGTCGGGAAAACCTATTTGTGGCACTTCTCGCTTTTCGATCGGAAGATCCGTTGCGTGGGTGTTTTGCCGGCGGGGTGGCCAGTTTTGCTGCTCGTGGCAAGCACCTCACTGTCGGGAATCTCACGCTTGACGGTGTTGTCAACGTGGGCGAGGTTGTCTCGAACAGTTTTCTCTCGGCCACCGTAGGTAACACCTGGCGGTTGTTCGACTATGCTGGCAGTCTCACGGATAATGGTTTGACACTCGGCACGACTTCAACGCTTCGTTCGGGCCTTTCCTTCGAACTCGACACCGCCACACCGGGCCAGGTTGATTCGCGGGTTGTGCCTCAACCGAGTGCGGCCGTCTGCTTGAATCAGCTTTGGTTGACTGGGAATTGCCGCGGTTCGTCGCAGAAGGTCTTGATGGCCGCCGGCTGCGGCGGTGCGTTTTCCTGATGAATCGGTGAACTGTGAGAAGCCCAGACGTCAGGCGAGCGGGCGTGCGGAGGCGTTGCCGGCCGGGCCAGAGCCGATCGCCGTCGGTGCTGACGCTCGAGCGGCTCGAGCCTCGGCTCCCGTTGGATGCATCCGACGTCTTGGCCGACTTGTATGTCTGCTCGCTTGACCACGATCACGATGATGACTTCCTGGTTGCCACCGTCGGACACTCCGACGCTCTCCTGAGCCTATCGCCCGACGACCGGGTTCTCGTGATGGGCGGTTCACTCGACGGCGAACTTCCCGTGCCGTCGGGAACCGCCGCCGGGCTGCCGGAACTCCACAGCCTGCCCGGTGCCGCCACGTCGATCTACCTTGACTTCGACGGTCACGCGGATCTTGTGGCCTACGACACCGACGGCGACCCCACCAGCTTCAGCGCTGCCGAGGCTGCCGTGATCACGGAAGCCCACCGGCAGACGTCGGTCTTCTTCGCGATGTTCGATGTCAACGTCACCACGGTCAAGCCGACGGGGCCGTTCGCCTGGATCGTGATCAGCGGCGACATCGCCGGCGGCAGTAGCAACGTGGGGGTGTTCCCAAACTCGGCACCCAGATCCTGGATCAATGCCGAATCCGCGGAGAACCGGGTGTCCGGGATCGTCCACGAAATTGGACACAACTTCGGCCTGCTCCACCAGTCCGATTACGACGACGAGGGCAATCTCACCAGCGAATACAGCAACGGGCTCGACGCCCTCCACGGCGCGCTGATGGGGGTGGACTACCGCCGCGATGTCCAGAAATGGTTCATCGGCCATCCGAGCACCTCACCGAGCGTCCTCCAGGACGACATCGCGGTGATCGCCAACGTGATCAAGCGGTACCAGCCGGCCGGAGGCGACGGGTTTCGGGCCGACGATCACGGCGGCACGTTCTCCACGGCCACCACCTTGACCGCCATCACCGGCGGTCGATCGGCCTCGGGCATCATCGAGCGGATGACCGATGTCGACACGTTTTCATTTTCGACGTCGGGAACCGGCACGATCATCTCCGTCGTGCCCACCAAGCCGTCGGGGCTTGACGCAAAGCTGGAGGTGTTTGATGCCGGCGGGGCCTTGATCGCGGCGAGCGACAGCGATGCAAACGAGCAGCAGCTCGTCCTGCCACCCGGAACCGGCACCTGGTATGTGTCGGTTTCGAGCCATGGCAACTACGGTGATCTCGGCAGCTACGACCTCTCGGTGAACGACCTGCCGGCAGGCTGGACCTCGGCTGACATCGGCAAAACCGAGCTCCTGGGCGACGCGGCCTTCGGGGCTGGCGTCTTCACCGTGGCGGGAGCCGGGGCGGCGGTGGGGGGCACGAGCGACGCCTTCCGATTCGCCTGGCAGACGCTCACCGGCAACGGCTCGATTACGGCTCGCGTGACTCAAAACCAGAATACCGACCCGCTGGCCAAGGCTGGGATCGAGATCCGTGAGTCACTGGCGGCGAACTCCAAGCACGTGGCGATGGTCACCACGGCCGCGCGGGGGCCGCAACTGATCTCGCGAAGCACGACCGGGGGCACCTCGTCGATCGTGGGCAGCACCGCCGC